>QXZO01000180.1 GCA_009886305.1 Betaproteobacteria bacterium | reverse complement strand
ATCACTCAACCCTGTTGACACAAAAGTACGGCAGCGCACTCAGCCCGGGGAGAGTCCTAAGATTCTCGGTTATGATGCTGCGGGCATCGTGAAACAAGTCGGTTTTGCTGTGTCCAGATTCGCAGTGGGCGATGAAGTCTTCTACGCCGGCGATATCACTCGACCAGGAACGAACTCACAGCTCCACGTTGTTGACGAGCGAATTGTGGGAAAAAAACCCTCCTCACTCAGCATGGCTGAAGCAGCCGGCATGCCTTTAACGTCCATAACGGCTTGGGAAATCCTTTTTGATAGTCTTGAGATCAAAAAGGATGACAAAGAAGCACTTCTTGTCATTGGTGGTGCTGGAGGTGTGGGTTCCATCTTAATCCAGCTTGCCAAAACATTAACAAACCTCACGGTTATCGCGTCCGCTTCTAGGCCGGAAACCATTGCTTGGACAGAAAAAATGGGAGCAGATCATGTTATCAACCACAGTAAATCGATTGACACAGAGATCGAGGTATTAGGCATCCAACCAAAATACGTAGCTGCCCTCACCGGAACAGAGGAGCATTTTGACGCTATCGTTAATCTCATTAAGCCTCGTGGTGCGGTTGCTATCATTGACAATCCAGAAACTCTCGATATAAATATCGGGAAACAAAAATCTATTCGCTTTGCATGGGAGTTCATGTTTACCCGCTCAATGTTTAATACGGCGGACATTGATGAGCAGCATAAATTGCTTAATTCCGTTTCCGAAATGTTAGATCAAGGAATATTGATTTCAACCGTAACGAACAACCTCGGCACACTCAGCCCCGAGACAATTATCGAAGCTCATCGACAACAAGAAAGTGGGCGCGTTATCGGTAAAAATGTTTTAGAAGGGTTTCATTAAAAGGCGACATACTGCTGCCGTTTTTCGTCTGAACTAAAAAAAATCAAGGTAGGCTCTACAGAATCGAAAATACCAATAAAACTTACATCACTAATGAAACTTGAACACCACAAACAATCTGTTAGCTCCGAGAAGACTGCTGAAACCTATTACGACAGCGCTGAGGCTGATAATTTCTATTTTAATATTTGGGGGGGAGAAGATATCCATATTGGTCTCTACGAGGAGACTAAGGATATTTTTAAGGCCAGTCGCGCTACGGTTGCTCATATGGCTAACGCCATCCCCGGTTTGAATATCGACACACAAATAATCGATTTTGGCTCTGGATATGGGGGTGCCGCGCGCTACCTTGCGAAGGAATACAAGTGTAATGTGACTTGTCTGAACCTATCGGATGTTCAGAATAAAACCAATCGAAGATTGAATATCGAGCAAAATCTCGACAACCTTATCAGCGTGGTTCACGGCAGTTTTGAGCGCCTACCGGGTCCGGCTGCAAAATTTGACGTGGTCTGGTCTCAGGATGCGATCCTACATAGCAGTAACCGAGAGCGAGTTATTGCCCAAGCCTGGCGAGCTCTAAAACCAGGAGGAATGATGATCTATACAGACCCAATGCAAGCCGATGGCTGCCCCCCTGGAGTTCTACAGCCCGTGTATGACCGCATTCACTTGGAAAGCTTAGGTTCAATCTCCTTTTACAAGGAAGTAGCTGAAAAATGTGGCTTCACTAATTTCTGTAAAGAAGACATGACTCACAACCTGCTCACCCACTACTCCCGAGTCTTAGAAGAGCTTGAGAAAAACTACGGGCCCATGTGCAAAACATCAAGCAAAAATTACATTGATCGCATGCTTGTTGGATTGCGAAGCTGGATTGATGCGGCGAATGCAGGCTACCTTGCTTGGGGTATCATCAAATTAACCAAACCGATATAACGACTAAGGATTCTGAAATAGAGGTATGTAGTGATTACCCCCCCCTCACTGTATCAACCTATTAACGGATTCACGTTATGCAGCGTTGGGGGCTAGGTGCTTCTTTGAGTCTTCAATCGCAGTTAATTGAATGCTAAATCTCTGTTGTGCCGAACTAGGATCTACCGATTTAGCCCCGCTGACGCATCGATTAATTTTCATAATACTTAGTTAAACTAAAATTGAAATGCTCAGTCCATGTATCATGCGCTGGTAGTCAACTCCATCATTTACTTTATATTTTTTCTATGACAACTCCCACCATCATGACTGGAAAGCTGCGGATTCCCGTTGTCGCGGCACCACTATTTATCATTTCCAATCCAGATCTCGTTATTGCTCAGTGTAAGGCGGGTATCGTCGGTTCATTCCCTTCTCTAAATGCACGTCCTATTGGAGTTTTAGATGAATGGTTAAAACGCATTACAACGGAACTCAAAGCCTATGATGACGCTAACCCTGATAAACCCTCTGCTCCATTCGCAGTCAATCAAATCGTACATCGATCAAATGACCGGCTAGATCAAGATCTGGACTTATGCGAGAAATATAAGGTTCCTATTGTCATCACTTCTTTAGGCGCAAGGGTAGAACTTAATGAACGCGTTCACTCTTGGGGCGGTATCGTGCTGCACGATATCATTAATAATAAATTCGCGAAAAAAGCCATAGATAAAGGCGCAGATGGCTTAATCGCTGTAGCTGCTGGCGCCGGTGGTCACGCGGGGGTTTTATCACCCTTCGCCTTGATTCAAGAAATTCGCGAATGGTTCGACGGCCCCTTGTTACTATCAGGTTCAATTGCAAATGGCGGTGCGGTACTCGCGTCTCAAGCCATGGGTGCTGACCTCGCTTATATAGGTTCCGCATTCATTGCAACAAAGGAGGCCAATGCAGACCTAGCCTATAAGCAAGCCCTTGTCGATTACGCCTCGAGCGATATTGTATACACCAATCTCTTTACAGGAGTACACGGCAACTACCTTGCACCGTCAATCTCTGCTAATGGTCTTGATCCAGAAAACTTGCCTACCAGTGATGCCTCCCAAATGAATTTTGGCTCGGGTAGCAACGGAATCGCAAAAGCCTGGAAAGATATCTGGGGCTGCGGACAAGGAATCGGAGCTGTTACCGCAATTCTGTCCACAGGTGAACTGGTTCAAAAACTGACTCAGGAATATACGACAGCACAGGCAGAGCTGGCTTCAGCTGTAATAGGGAATTCGTAAATTTGGTACTACACCATCACTCCCAATAATCTGCGTCTCAAATCAGCCAAAACCGATCTGACCTTCAAGATTAAAAATTGGATTTTTTTAAGTTAATTTGATTTCCTAAAGTCAGGCACGAACTTGGCTGACTGCCACGCGGTCAGCCATGATCATTGACAAACTTTCAGGAACTGAACGCACCTCAGCATCAGACAAAGCGCCCCTCTCCGTCATAACCGCATGACATTTAGGCAAGTTATAGAACGGAATTGCTGGAAATAGATGATGCTCGATATGATAATTCACGCAGTGTGGAAACAAAAACCACATTAACCATTTAGGACCCACGTTGGTTCGCGCAGACCTTAATACAGATGATGGATCGGTGACAGCGCCATGCTCGAGAAGCGCACGTAAGCGCAAAAAAACCTGCATTACTGTAACCAAAGGCAACAACCATAGAACTAAGTATTCAAGCCACCAGCCTCCGAGTAGAGAAAATCCAAATAATCCGACATGCCAAGCAGCCACCCACCATCGGTCATGCCGCGCGGCCTTGCGCAACCTAGGCGCCGTATCGTCTAATGGCCTATTTGCCGCGGTAGCATCATCGTTAATCACGGGTGCGCCGAAAAAATACTTGAATGTCTTCCATGCGTTTAAACCGAGCAAATCTTTGGCTAACTTTACCAGCAAATATCGCCGCCCTCGCGGATAGCCTGCTATCAGTGGCACATCCGGATCACCTTGTTCGAATAAATGATTGTGATGTAGTCGATGAACGACCCGGTAAGTACACATGGATATACCACCAGGCATGGCTAGCAATCTTCCCACCATATCATTGAGCCAACGCGTTTTAAACAAACGGTAATGGGCCGCATCATGAACCAGAACAAATAAAGCCTGTTGCCGGCTGCCGATTAAAATTACTGAAGGAATTAAAACTAACGGATGCCAACAGAGAACAGCTAGAGAGACGGTCCCAATAATGACGGCAAGGGTCTCAAACACACCAAATGCTGATCGCCAATCATTCACTGCACAGAGGACCCTTATCTCTTCTTGTGATAGCAAAAGACGTTGACGTCGGCGATTCTCTCTAAATTCTTCGCTACCTGAGCTCATATGCCCTGTCACTCATTTTGATTTTATCAATTTAAAAAAACTAAAAATAATCAAGATTTATTTAATCCGTTTTAACCTTAAATACGTTACATCTGAACTAACGTATCCGTGTTGACTTAAAATAAAAAAGCTTAATCACGCTACTCTATCGATGCCTACCCGCCAAGCTAGTACAAATTTTATATTATCTCGCGCGTCGATTCAGGAACGGCCACACAACCACTGTAACGAATCGGCCCAAATTATTCTCGACTTATGACGCAACCTCACTCATCAAAATCACTAGTTCCTACTGCCGAGCCTGCGGGACTTTTTCCCAAGTGTCGTTAATACATTTATGGAGCTTTGACTCGTTCTTTTCAGCATGCCTTAAATCCAATAAATAAGTACTTTAGTCAACAGGATTAACTTGTATGAAAAATAGATACTTAAAGGAGAAAAGAATGGACCTACGTTTGATTGCCCTAGCTTTCACTCTACTCGGGAGCAGCGCTTATGCCTCCCCATACGCTACAGTAGTCTCTGCAGTTGCACTGACGGAAACTCGGACAGTGCCATCTCAGGTTTGCCATGACGTATCCGTTCCAATCTACGGAAAAAAACGCTCTAGTGGTGGAGCTATCGGCGGGGTTGTTGACAGCACTTTCGGATCTACAGAAGGTTTAGTCGGTGCTATTGCTGGTGGCTATATCGGCAGTAAATTCGGCAGGGGCTCCGGTAGAAAAATAGCGACTGTGA
>QXZO01000018.1:8425-10130 GCA_009886305.1 Betaproteobacteria bacterium | reverse complement strand
AATAGGTCCTGGCTTGGTTGTGACAGACAATGTATTTAGTATGGATGGAGATCAAGCGGACTTGAGCGTGTTATCTGATTTAGCAGATAAATATGATGCATGGATTGTCGTTGACGATGCACATGGTTACGGCGTTTTAGGTGATGAAGGATTAGGCAGCCTCGAGAACGAATCGAAACTGTGTGATCGTATTATTCTTATTGGTACGCTGGGTAAGGCCGCTGGATTGTCGGGGGCTTTTGTTATCGCGCACCAAACTATTATTAATTTTATTTTTCAAACGGCTCGGAGTTACATTTATACGACCGCAGCGCTACCAGCGATTTCATTCGCCTTGCTGGCATCGCTAAAATTGATACATGGAAATGAAGGGCGACGCAGGAGAGACCAACTGAGATTGCTTGAGGGCTATCTTAGGGAAGGCCTATCCAGGTTGGTGGCAGAACAGCCAAGGTCTGAATTTCGTATCACAGAGTCTTCGTCTCCAATTCAAGGTTTTATTGTCGGCGATACACAACGTGCCATCGATTTGTCATCGGGGTTAAATGACTTAGGCTTTCGTGTTCCAGGAATAAGACCCCCAACAGTTCCAATCGGTACATCACGTATTCGATTAACTTTATCAGCAGACCATACTGTTAAAGATATCGATCATTTGATGGAAGGTCTACAAATGCTTATTAAAAAGATGAGTTAAGTCATGCAGTATTTTGTAACAGGTACTGATACTGAGATCGGAAAAACGACGATAACGGTAGGTTTGGTATCCGCAGTGGTCCAGGCTGGGTTCAGTTGTATCGGACTCAAACCCGTAGCTGCTGGGCAGGACTTGGTTAATGGCACATGGATTAATGAGGATGTCTTACGATTGAGTCAGGTGTGTGAGCCTGCTATCGATATCCAAAAGCTGTGTAGCTATCAGTTTAGGACCCCCTGCGCGCCAAAAATTGCAGGAGAACTAGAGGGTAAAATTATCGAAAGGGACGTTGTGCTGAATCAATTACGTGAATCGATGAGGCACGCCCAACATACTTTTGTTGAGGGCGTGGGAGGATTTGATATACCTTTAAACGCAGATTGGACTACTGCAGATTTAGCTGTTGATTTGAACTGTCCTGTGATTCTAGTAGTAGGCTTACGTCTTGGATGTGTTAACCACGCAGTTTTGACGCGCGAGGCAATTGTGAGTAGAGGTCTTACCCTTGCTGGATGGGTGGCTAACCAGGTGGATCCTGATTTTGCTTTTTTAGATAAAAATCTAGAGTCCTTGCAGGACTGCCTTAGGGCGCCATGTGTTGGTCGAATACCTTTTATGGCGAAGCCTTCCGAGGAGATTGTTCCTGACATGTTTGATCTGGATAGCTTGTTGTTGCCATAATTTAGCCATCAAAGTCAGAAAGATAAAAATTAATGGCGCCCCGGAGACGAATCGAACGTCCGACCTACCCCTTAGGAGGGGGTTGCTCTATCCCCTGAGCTACCAGGGCGCATAACAGGTTATTCTAGCCTACCTTGTGGAAAGAGTTACAATACTAACCAACGACCGAGTTGACAATCTTAAAGTGGTGATTAGCTCGGTCGCCTTCTTTGATGCAATAACGCACCCTAATCGAATGGTATGAATGAAATTTACTGATCTAGGTCTTGATGACGTAATCCTAAAAGCTGTTGAGGAAGAGGGGTACACGCAGCCTACTCTGATCCA
>QXZO01000018.1:5312-8415 GCA_009886305.1 Betaproteobacteria bacterium | reverse complement strand
TACTTTAATACAAGAAGAAGCTATCCCAAATGTCTTGAATGGAAGAGACGTCATGGCGGCTGCTCAGACAGGAACAGGCAAAACCGCGAGTTTTACGTTACCGATGCTGCATCGACTTCTTAGACACGCAAATTCGAGTACCTCACCCGCGAAGCATCCAGTTCGAGCACTGATATTAACGCCAACGCGTGAATTAGCAGCTCAAGTTGATGAGAGTGCTAGACGATATGGTAAGCACTTGTCCCTGAGAGTGGGATGTGTTTATGGTGGTGTGCCTATGAACCCGCAAGTAGCCATGTTGCGCTCCGGGGTAGAGATACTCGTCGCGACGCCAGGTCGATTGCTTGATCATGTAGGTACAAATAACGTGCGATTTCAATCTGTGGAGTTCTTAGTTCTGGATGAGGCAGACAGGATGTTGGACATGGGTTTTCTGCCAGACATCAAGCGAATTGTTGACTTAATACCGTCGACACGACAAACCTTACTCTTTTCTGCAACTTACTCCGAAGACATTCGTCGTTTGGCGGGAGACTGGTTGAAAGATCCGGTAAAGGTCGAGGTCGCTCCTAGAAATACGGTTACGGAAACAATCAAGCATACTGTGATGCATGTGACAGAGCAGGATAAGTCAAGGCAACTCGTGACATTATTGCAGGAGGGTACAGTCTCTCAAGCTTTGGTATTCTGCAATACAAAAATGGGCGCTAACCGGCTAACACGGCAATTGCAAAATAAAGCTATTGATTCAGAAGCGATCCATAGTGATCGTTCCCAGATTGAACGAACAGCAGCGCTGGATAACTTTAAAGAAGGTAAGACAAAGGTTTTAGTCGCAACCGACATTGCCGCTCGGGGGTTAGATATCGAGCAGTTGCCGCATGTGGTGAACTATGATTTGCCGCATAATTCGGAGGACTATGTTCATCGTATTGGGCGGACTGGAAGAGCTGGACAAAAAGGTGAGGCGATATCATTTTGTACTCCGGAAGACAAGGAGTCGGTGCGCGCTATTGAGAAATTGATTAACAAAAAACTTGAAATCAGTGCTCCAACTAGTACTAACCGAAATACAGCTAATACTAAGCGATCTCCAACGTCAACGCAGACTCGACAAAGTAGGTCTGACATTAAGCAACCTGCGGAGGACAGTTTTTTTTCTCAGCCTTACGTGGCTCAAACGGGTTTCAATCCGTCAGCTACACGTATTGATAAAAATACAGCTTCTGCTCCTGCGAAGAGTGAAAAGAAAAAACCTATCGCCGCTCTTTTTATGCCCCCAGCCTCCGATAAAAAGAGTTAATCAATTTCGAGTTCTAGCTCCAATTCTCTAAATGACTTTGATCTGTATTTACTAGACCCATTTCTTTTTGGAGCACCATCCCTGACCTGATATTCGCGTCGCTGTAGCCAAGTATCTCTGACAAAACTATATTGATCTAATGCCGATTTACTCAACATGTCCTCTGAAGCCAGATATTTAGAACGTGCATCGACTATTCTTAGTCCAGTAACATTCCATTTCGTTGAGTCATCGCTGATGTGGGATACCGGATCTAGGTAGACGTCAAGGGGCTTCGCTACCCCATCTCTTAAAGAGCTGGGTCCTAATATCGGTAGAACGATATAGGGACCACTGTCAAAACCCCAGTATCCTAGTGTTTGTCCGAAATCTTCTTGGTAATATGGAATGCCCATTTCGGACGCAACATCGAACATGCCGCCGACCCCTAAAATCAAGTTTGACGTAAAACGGGCAATTCCGACGGGTACGTTCCGGATTTTTAATTGTAATAAATCATTGAAAGTGGTGTTGATGACCCCAAGATTTGTAAATACGTTTCTGACGCCGGTACGGACAAGAGATGGGACGAAGTGCGTGTATGCTTTCCCAATTGGCCTAACAATAGTTTGATCCAGAGTTTCATTAAACCGATATATTTTTCTATTCATCGGCTCAAGCGGATCGTGGCTGTTTGGGCCAGTGGCGCATCCACTAACAAGGATAGAAACCACCAATAAACAATTGAGCGCCCAATTTTTCATTAATCTTACCGAACCATAAAAGGTCTTTAATTATACCCACACTTCACTGAGCGTAACTATAAGATGTCTATAATGGTGGCAAGTTTGCAACATGATTATTCATACTAAGCTGAAAGGACAATTATGGATTTCGGAATTAAAAACAAATGGGGATTGGTTTGTGCGGGAAGTAAAGGGCTAGGGAGAGCATGCGCGGAGTCACTTGCAGAAGAGGGCGTTAATGTTGTTATTGTTGCTCGTGGCGCGGAGGCGCTAGCGGAGACGGCAGCGCACATTGGTGAGAATACAGAAGTGGAGGTAAGAACCGTGGCGGCTGATATCACAACACCAGAGGGGCGCAAGGAAGCCCTAGGTGCTTGTCCACAACTTGACATACTAGTTAATAATGCAGGAGGTCCTCCTGCTGGTAATTTTAGAGATTTTGAAATCGCTGATTGGGAAAAAGCGTTGCATGCCAACATGTTGACACCAATCGAGTTAATCAAGTCTGTTTTGGACGGCATGATCGAAAGAAAGTTTGGGCGAATCGTCAATATTACTTCTGCCGCGGTAAAGGCCCCTATTCCTATTTTAGGGCTATCGAATGGTGCACGTGCAGGACTAACGGGCTTCATAGCGGGGCTTTCAAGGCAAACACCAATGCACAACGTCACCATAAATAACATTTTGCCGGGTGCATTTGCCACTGAAACAATGAATGGAAGAATGGCCGCAATGGCAAAACAAAGCAACCAAACTATTGAGGACGTGGCAGAGTCCAGATTAAATGCAATACCCGCGGGTCGTTTTGGTGAGCCTAAAGAGTTCGGACAGCTGTGTGCTTATATTTGTAGTGCTCAGGCCTCTTACATTACAGGGCATAACTTCCTGATAGACGGAGGCGTCTATAATGGGACCCTTTGACGTCAATAATATCTATTTAAATCAACAGTATATGATCTTATCTGTTTGAGTTAGTGGTGTTATGGGACCACACGTCCCGGTAGCTTATTTTTTATTTGTGAAAATACTTGAATTTCTCTACCGAAACCGTATAGTTCGGCGTTCGAGTATTTTG
>QXZO01000018.1:254-5302 GCA_009886305.1 Betaproteobacteria bacterium | reverse complement strand
ATTTTGACCAGCCGGTAGCTTACGTTTCTGTCTGGTCGCTGGGTCGTTCAAAGAACTCAGTGGGAATTGCAGCCACGTGAACTTTTGGGCGGGAATCGCGGTTTGGGTACGCGTCCTCGACGCAACGCCGGGGCATAGCCTCGCATTTCGGAGGGAGATTGTGATATGCGTAATCTCAAATTGAAGAAGGTTCGTCCGGTCGCAACGGAGACAGAAACGCTTCATAAAAACGGGGACGATTTAGGTCTCCATCTCGTGGGCAATTCCGCTGAGGAATTACCCGAGGGTTCCTTGCGCACCGTTAAAGACACTCCAGGTCTTCATGTTATGGGCGATCTTTACAATGTGACGTGTGACAACGAGTTTATGGTAAACGCCGATTTACTGAAGGAGCATTGCCTCAGGTTAGTCACAAATGCTGGTTTATCGAGTGTTGGTGAGTTTTTTCATCAATTTGGTGGCGATGGCGGTGTCACAGGAATGATTGTGTTGGCCGAGTCACACATGTCTGTCCACACATGGCCTGAGAAGAATTATGTAACGGTCGATGTTTACGTTTGCAGCTATTCTCAAGATAATCGTCCAAGGGCGAGACTGCTTTATCAATCCTTGCTTGATACCTTTAAACCAGAATTTGAGAAATCTCACGCCGTAGAACGGCTCTAAATTGTTTAACCGGGTTTAATTGTCAGATGGCAGAAAAAAGTAAGGAAAAGTATTATCTCGAACGTCTTAACGACGGGATTGGCTTCTGGGTTAAATCAAAGGGCAGCCTTGCGCAGGCTAAGTCTCCCTTCCAAGATATAGAGGTGTTACAGACAGACTTTGGACGGACACTTCGTATCGACGACTATTTCATGACGTCGGATAAGGATGAATTCTTTTACCATGAAAACATGATTCATCCGGCAGGAATCTCACACTACGCACCTAAAAGATCTTTGATTATCGGTGGGGGAGATGGTGGCGCTGCCGAGGAATATTTGAAATATTCATCGATGGAAGAGGTTGTAATGGTCGAAATCGATGAGGTGGTAGTCGATTTTTGTAAAGAGCACCTTCCTTTTGTTCATCGTGGTGCCTTTGAAGACCCAAGGCTAAAAGTGGTGATTGCTGACGGGAAAAAGTATGTGGAGAACTGCGAGGATCAATTCGATCTGATGATGCTCGATTTAACAGACCCTTTTGGGCCCTCGGAGGCTCTATATCGAGTTGATTTTTTGGAGCATTGCAAACGCATTTTAGGTCCTGAAGGAGTGTTGTCCATGCACCTTGGCTCACCCATCATGCGGCCTAATGTGTTTCATCGCGTCTACAGTTCACTAAAGACGGTTTTTGGTGTCGTTCGACCTTATCTAGTGTATGTGCCCTTATACGGAACAGTCTGGGGAATGGCTACAGCATCCGTTCAGACAGATCCCCTAGCTCTGAACAAAGAGAATGTAGAAGAGCGTCTCAAGACTCGAAAAATTAATAATCTTCAATACTACAATGGTGATACTCATCAAGGTGTGTTTGCATTACCCAATTATGTGCGAGACTTACTAGCTAGGAATCTCAGACCAATAACCGAGTTAGATCCAATGAATGAGCCTGGTTTAGATCCCCAAAACCACATTCCTTTAAAGGTTGTGCGACCGGATTGATCTCCAGAAAAAAGAGTGAGTGGTTTTAGCTTTACGTATGTCCAATTTCTACGCTAACGTTACCTCATTAAATAGAGAGCGATTATGACTGGATCCTTAAGAGGCTTGAAAGTTTTAGATTTTTCAACATTGTTGCCTGGTCCCATGGCAACTTTATTTCTCGCCGAAGCGGGTGCTGAAGTAATTAAGATTGAGCGATCTGAGACGGGCGAAGATATGCGATATTAGCCGCCAATATGGGGGGATAGCAGCGTTAATTTCTCGCTTTTAAATCGAGGTAAAAAGAGTGTTGCCGTAGACTTAAAAAATAAAATTCAGCGAGAGCAATTAATTCCCCTGATCGAAGAGGCTGATATTATCGTAGAGCAGTTTCGCCCAGGGGTAATGGCTCGTCTAGGATTGGACTATGAGTCTATCAAGGCGATTAATCCAAAAGTTATTTATTGCTCCATCTCAGGATTCGGTCAGGACGGTCCGAAAAAAAATTTGGCAGGACACGATATCAATTACATAGGGGATGCAGGGCTGCTCTCTTTAAGTATGGGCGCAAAAGATAACCCAGTAGTACCTCCAGCTTTAATTGCAGACATTGCTGGTGGATCTTACCCCGCAGTAATGAATATTTTGTTAGCGCTCAGGGAGCGTGATCTTACCGGAAAAGGTTGTTACATTGATATCGCTATGACCGATGGTGTGCTTCCGTTTCTGTTCTGGGCACTAGGAAAAACAAGTGCATCAGGGATTAATCCCGAAAACGGTAACGACCGATTAACCGGGGGATCACCCCGATATCAGCTATATGCCACACTCGATCAGCGCTTCATTGCAGCGGGTCCGCTTGAGGATAAGTTTTGGGCGGCATTTGTAGACGCAATTGGCTTATCAGAGAAGTACCGGGACGATTCTCTTGATCCGCAAGAAACAATTCGCCAAGTCGGGTTAATCACTCAAACTCGATCCGCAACTTACTGGGAGCCAATATTGAAAAAGGCGGACTGTTGTTGTTCAATAGTAAAAAATGTGGACGAAGCTCTAGATGACCTTCAGTTCAAGGATCGCGGTGTTTTCGATAATACTCTGGTGAGTCAGTCAGGAGATAAAATACCAGCGGTGCCAATTCCAATTACACGAATATTGAAGAGTGAAGAAGTGAGTCAAAAGGCAGCACCTTTGTTGGGTGAACATAATGATGAGTTTTTAAAGTGATGGCTAATGAGTAACCAGTGAAGGGTTCTTACATTAGTGATGTTGATGGAACCGGACAGTTGATTGTTTAATCCTAGAATGTACTATTCTAGTTGACGTGGGTCTTTTTACCTCTTAACCTTTAGGCAATGTATATAAATTTTTGGAGTACTTGATCGATGAAGGTTTTTACTACAATTGTGTCAGTTGTGTTTTTGATGACTTGTTCTGTTTCTATTGCTGGGGTTAGCGGTACATCTGGCCCGAGCAAATATTCAGGGGCAAATATTAAACCGGTGGAAGAAAAACCTAAAGATTCTCAGGAGACGAGTGATCAGAGTCAGTAAGAGATATTAATAATTAAATTAAAAAAGCCGGCATTGCCGGCTTTTTTTCGTTTTAAGGGTATGCAGGAGCACTGTTGCTTGTGATTCAATTTAAATTTTGTCATCTAAATTTGAAAATTAATAGAACAATGTTAGGCTTTTGAGATCTACTTATTTAAATGTCACACGGAATGAAAATAGTATTAACCGTTTGTTTCTTTGAAAAATTTACAGTTTTGAGTAACTTGAATATCTTATGGAGTAGGTCGTGATTGAGTTTGTAAGATTAGGTTTGGTTATTTGTATACTTGGAGTAAGCCAAGTCCATGCGGATGATGAGACAATATCTGGAGTGCAGGAGTATCGTGAGTTGTTGTCTGATAGCAACCCCGCGGAGTTATGGATACTGTCGGGTGAAGAGCTCTGGTTCAGCCCTGCTGGTCCAAACGAAGTAAGTTTAGATGAATGTGATTTGGGTAAAGGGCCTGGGGTGACGCTGGGAGCTTACGTGGAGCTTCCTCGCTATTTCCATGATGTTGAAAAAGTTATGGATCTTGAGCAGCGGCTGATTTATTGCCGTATGGTGATTCAGGGATTGTCTAGGGATGAGGTCACCTCATATCCATTCACGAAAAGAGGCGAGGAGACTTCTGCAATAGAGATGTTAGTTACGTTTATTGCCTCGGAATCTAAGGGGATGCGTATGAATATTCCTTTGGATCATGTCGAAGAACAAAACATGTTTGATTTAGGTAAGCAGCTCTTTTATTTTAGGGCTGGGTCACACGATTTTGGATGTATAACGTGCCATAGTGGTGACAACAAAAGAATAAGATTGCAGGAGTTGCCAAACTTTAGAAATCAGGATCAGGCCAGAAAAACATATGGATCTTGGCCTGCTTATCGAGTATCCGCAGGAGAGGTAAGGACTATGCAGCATCGTCTTTATGATTGTTTTCGGCAACAACGATTTCCAGAGGCATTATATGGTGATGATTTAATTACGGCACTTATAATGTTCTTAGCTAAAAGCGCGGATGGTGGTTTGTATGATGCCCCCGCGATGAAGCGTTAAGAGATGATTATGAATAGCTTAGAACGCTCAATTGGTTTCTGTATGGCGTGTTTGATACTTGGTTTATCAAGACTCGCTTTTTCGGCGGAGCTGAGCCCGCAATTCGGTGAGTTACTTGAAAACGGTCTGAGGAGTAAAGGCCCTGTTCAATTAGAGGTGTTCTTGAAGCTGGATCCTATTCAAAAATTTTGTAGTGAATCAAACGTAAATATTCAAAGCGATAAAGCGGGTTTATTGATGTCTGAGGCGCTAGAGCAAATTCAATACCCGAATGACGGCGATTATGTTGGCGATTGGAAAGAGGGAGAACGGATTGCCCAAAGTGGCAAAGGACTTCGTTTCAATGATTCTGATGATACCAAAAATGGGGGTAATTGCTACGCATGCCACCAGATTCGTAAGGAGGAGCTGGCATACGGGACGCTAGGCCCATCACTTTACCAGTATGGAAAATTGCGAGGTTATTCTAGAGAGGTTTTGCGTTATACATGGGGTAAAATTTTTAACCCACAGGCATTTTTGGTTTGTTCGAATATGCCACGTTATGGCCACAAAGGTATACTGACGATGAAGCAAATGAGAGACATAATGGGGTTATTGTTGGATCCAGAATCGCCAGTCAATGAATAAGGGCAAGGCAGGTAATTTTTGTGACTCTGTCTCGTAGGGATTTTTTATTCTCACTCGGGGCAGCAGCAGCATCGGGCCTTTCCATTTCCAATCGGAAAGCGATCGCTAATCCACACTTGAACGCGCTCTACGATGTCCCAAGATTCGGCAACGTGCACCTGCTGCACATGACAGATTGTCACGCGC
>QXZO01000018.1:0-244 GCA_009886305.1 Betaproteobacteria bacterium | reverse complement strand
GTCGGTTCGGCTGCAGACAAATTACCCCATATTGTGGGTGAGAATTTGCTGAGAGCGCTTAATGTTCCATCTGGTAGTGAATTGGCTCATGCTTTTTCGTGTCTTGATTTTGAAGAGTCTGCACTTAAATTTGGTCGGCTTGGAGGTTTTGCACACCTTAAAACGCTTGTAGATAAGCTCCGGTCAGATCGTCCCGGAGCGATACTGCTGGATGGCGGAGATACGTGGCAAGGATCTGGTACAG
>QXZO01000179.1 GCA_009886305.1 Betaproteobacteria bacterium | reverse complement strand
TTGGTCAAGTGCAGAACGCTGGACCGCACTAGCCTGATCCTGGATATTTTTGCCCAAAGAGCTCGTACTCATGAGGGAAAAGTTCAGGTGGAACTGGCACAGCTAACGCACTTGTCGACTCGCCTAATTCGAGGCTGGACGCATTTGGAGCGGCAAAAAGGAGGGATTGGGCTCCGGGGCCCGGGTGAAACCCAGTTGGAAACGGATCGTCGCCTTTTGGGGTTTCGGGTCAAATCCTTAAAAAGTAAGTTAGCTGTTATCGAGAAGCAGAGAAAGACACGCCGTCGTAACAGAAGTAGAAGGGGTGTGTTGAAAATCTCTTTGGTTGGCTATACCAATGCCGGTAAGTCGACTTTATTTAACCGATTGACCAAGGCTAAAGCTTTAGCGGCTGATCAATTGTTTGCGACGCTCGATACAACGACGCGAAAGCTTGCATACGTCAGTCAAACAGAGTTGGTTATGTCAGACACTGTAGGGTTTGTGAGGGAGTTGCCACATTCTCTTGTTGAGGCTTTTAAGGCTACTCTGGAGGAAACGGCGGACTCGGATGATCTATTTCACGTGGTTGATGGTTCTAGTCGCTCGGTAGAGTTTGAGATGGAACAAGTTCAGGCTGTGCTGCAAGAAATTGGTGCGGAAAACGTACCGCAAATATGTATTTTCAATAAAATTGATTTGACCGACCTGAAACCCGGAATTGAACGGCTTCCATGTGGTAACATAAAAAGAGTTAATTTAAGTGCGCGCACGGGAGAGGGCATCGAGCAATTTCGAGAACTTTTTCCAGAACTACTGCTCCTTATAAAGAGGGAGGAAATCATCGAAAAGCAAATTTCCGTTCTTGATTAGAGAACTCTTGATATATTTCACATACACACTTTTACCGGAAAAAACTTATGGCAATGAATGACCCAAGATGGGGACAAAATAATGATGGTCCACCCGACCTTGAAGAATTATGGCGTCGATTTAATAAGCGTCTCGGGTCTTTTGGCCAAAAAGGAAATGGCTCTGGGGGCGGTAACAGCTCACCTGGTCGCCTCCCTCCTGTAGGCGGAGGGATCGTTATCATTATCGCACTCCTCTTGTGGGCAGCCAGCGGAATTTACATCGTTGACGCCAGCGAGCGAGGCGTCGTTTTTCGGTTTGGCAAGCACTTGGAAACCACTCAACCTGGACCTCATTGGCATATTCCTTGGCCAGTGGGTAGTAAAGAAATTGTTAATGTATCTGAGGTTAGAACCATCGAAGTGGGGTATCGAAATAACGCACGAAACAAAGTTCCGAACGAGGCACTGATGCTGACAGATGACGAGAATATTGTTGACCTCCAGTTTGCGGTTCAATACGTCAGAACAAATCCGGAGGCCTACCTTTTCTTCAACCGTGATCCGGATCAAGCAGTTAAACAGATGGCGGAGTCGGCGATTCGAGAGATCGTTGGTAAAAGTAAAATGGATTTTGTTCTTCAAGAAGGCCGTGAGGAGCTCGCAGTGAATGCTCGTGATCTGATGCAAACGGTCCTCGACCGATATCAGACCGGAATTACCGTCAGCCAAGTGACGATGCAAAATGCCCAGCCACCTGATCAGGTGCAGGCAGCATTTGATGATGCAGTTAAGGCGAAGCAGGACCAGGAGAGACAGAAAAACGAAGGTCAAGCCTACTACAATGACGTGGTTCCGAAGGCACAAGGCGCGGCGGCCAGACTTTCGCAAGAGGCAGAAGCTTATCGCGGTAGAGTCGTTGCTGCTGCTGAGGGTGAGGCGTCTCGGTTCGAGAGCGTCTTGAATGAATACAGTAAAGCACCCAAAGTGACTCGAGAGCGTATGTATCTCGATACTATGCAGTCAATATTTACAAATGCCACGAAGGTCTTTATTGATCAAAAAGATAACAGCAATCTATTATTCTTACCTCTGGATAAACTTATAGGATCTGGAATAGCCAGAAATTCCAGTAGTTTTGATACCGGAATGGATCAAGTGAATGATATTGAATCTGGAATAGGCGGAAGTAATGAAGAAAGTCGAACGAGGAATGCGTTTCGCGTTCGAGACAGGGAGACAAGATGAGAACCTCATTTACCGTATCAATAGTTAGTATTGTTGTGCTGCTCTTACTAGCGAGCATGTCACTTTTTACTGTTGATCAACGTCAAAAAGCAATGATCTTTCGGTTGGGAGAAATAACCAGTATAAAAACAGAGCCCGGATTATTCTGGAAACTACCGCTCGTAGAGAATGTGAGATTCTTTGATGCCCGAACTCACACTGTTGATACGGATGAGCCGGAACGTTTTTTGACCTCTGAGAAGAAAAATGTATTAGTCGATTCCTTTATCAAGTGGCGCATTTCCGATGTAAAGCAGTATTACATAAGTGTCGGGGGTGATGAACGTCGCGCCAGAGACAGACTCAACAAGACCGTCAACGATAGCTTGAGAGCGGAGTTTGGAAAACGAACTGTGTATCAAGTGATTTCAGGTGAACGCGACGAAATAATGGAGTTGATGAGAGAAAAGGTCGATGTTGATGCTCGGAAGATTGGGGTTGAAGTCCTTGATGTGCGTCTTAAGCGTGTAGATTTAACAACAGAGATTAGCGATGCAGTATACCGCCGAATGGAAGCTGAGCGAAAACGAGTTGCTAACGAATTAAGATCGACAGGTTTTGCAGATTCTGAAAAGATTCGGGCTGATGCCGATAGGGAGAGAGAGATCATAATTGCCGAGGCCTATCGCGACGCGCAGCGTGTGAAAGGTGAGGGAGACGCTACAGCCGCTTCTATTTACGCTAATGCGTTTAAAAAAGATCCTGATTTCTACTCATTTTATAAAAGCATGGGGGCTTACCGAGAAACTTTCAACAATAAGAGTGACATCTTAATTGTTGAGCCAGAGTCGCCTTTCTTCAAGCACATGCGTTAAGTCGATGTATTACGATTTTGGTGTGAGTTTTCCCAAATCGAAATAATGAGCTTGAGATAGTTTGGTGGCTTACGATATCGCGATAGCATTTGCCCTGGTGATTATAATAGAGGGAATGCTTCCATTCTTGTCACCATCAGCCTGGCGAAATACATTCGAAAGGTTGGTTAAACTGTCCGATGGTCAGCTTCGTTTTTTCGGTCTTACGTCAATGGTCGTGGGCTCAATTGCGCTCTTTATTTTGTCGTGATTGACTTGTTTTGGATTTAAATTTAAGAAATAAATAGGCGATTGTCATGCATCCAAAGTGGTTGCTTCCAGAGTTCGTGGATGATGTCCTTCCTCGAGAAGCGAAAAGAGTCGAATTAATCAGGCGAAAAATATTAGATTTGTTCGTGGTGCATGGGTATGAGCTTGTGTCTCCACCGCTCATTGAGTACTTGGATTCGCTTCTGACGGGGTCCGGACAGGAATTAGAGCTTCAGACATTTAAGTTGGTAGATCAGATGTCCGGAAAAACATTAGGCATTAGAGCTGATGTGACCCCTCAAATTGCTCGACTAGACGCACATTTACTAGATGAGCAAGGCGTGACACGCCTTTGTTATGCTGATCGTGTGCTAAGGACAAGACCCGCAGAGGGAGATATGAGTCGTGAAGCAGTGCAATTGGGAGCAGAACTTTTTGGTTGCTCGACAATTAACGCAGATATTGAAATAAATCGACTCATGGTGCGAAGTATAAGGTCGGTAGTTAATAGGCCGCTCACTATTGATCTTGGGAGTGTATCAATCGCGCGGTCTGTATCAGATTGGCTTAAATTAAGTGTTGATCAGTCCAACAGTTTTTTTGAAGCCTTACAGGCAAAAGATAGAGCAGCGCTTGAAGAGTTTTGTAAGGACTATGGGAGAGATGCGCAAAAGGTCATTATGGCGTTACCCGGACTCTATGGAAATCCATCGGTTTTGGACAAAGCGCGCGACGTACTGATAAATGTACCAGGTGCGGACAGAGGAATCGATGAACTTTATAGTGTTTATCAGGCAATTAAAGACGACGTCGATTATGTCATCCTTGATCTCGCTGAGTTAAGGGGGTTTCAGTACCATAGTGGTATGGTTGTATCGGTTTACGTTGAGGGCGAGACGAGTCCAGTCGCACGGGGCGGAAGATATGATCATATTGGAGAGACATTTGGTAGATCCCGACCTGCTACCGGATTCACGATTGATTTGCGCCGGCTGACTCAATGTGCAATCGCATTGCCTCCAGAGAGAGCGCAGAGAAAAATTTGGGCGCCGTGTTTGCATGACGATTTTGATCTTTCGGAAGAAATTAACTCATTGCGTCAATCTGGGGATATTGTGGTCGAAGATCTTTTGGGGGAGGCTATTGATATTGAATCAAAAGGATATACTCACAAAATAGTCAAAGACGGACTAAGTTGGTCAGTAGTTTTACTACAAAATTAAGATATCACAATTAAATCTAAAATATAAATTGCAGGGTACAAATGGCGAAGAACGTTGTTGTTGTCGGAACGCAGTGGGGCGATGAGGGTAAAGGTAAGATAGTTGATCTACTTACTGACCGAGTGTCTGGAGTTGTTCGATTTCAAGGCGGACATAATGCAGGTCACACACTTGTTATTAAGGGTGTAAAAACCGTGTTGCATCTCATACCCTCGGGTATCCTGAGGCCTGATATTCGTTGTTTGATCGGTAATGGTGTAGTTGTATCTCCATCGGCATTAATTGAGGAGATGAATATGCTTAAAGCAGCTGGTGTGTCCATTGATGGACGTATTGTAATAAGTGAGTCATGTCCTATAATTTTACCGACTCACATAGCTATTGATCAGGCTCGAGAGATAAGCAAAGGAGACGCAAAAATCGGTACGACGGGTAGGGGTATCGGTCCGGCCTATGAGGATAAAGTGGCTAGAAGGGGGCTACGTATTCGTGATCTTTTTGACGAGAGGGCATTGAAAGAAAAGCTCGGCTCTTTGTTGGATTATCACAATTTCTTGCTCGATAAACTCTACGGTGTTGATACTTTATCGTTATCAGACGTTCTTGATAGTTTGATTGATGCGGCTCAGGTTCTTAGACCAATGGTTGGAGATGTATCCAAATTGCTAAATGAGGAGCTGAAACTCGGTAATAACTTTTTGTTTGAAGGAGCTCAGGGAGCCCTCCTCGATATTGATCATGGTACTTATCCTTTTGTAACTTCCAGTAATACTATTGCAGGTGCAGCATCGCTTGGTTCAGGGGTGGGGCCGCGAACTTTAGATTACATACTCGGTATTACAAAAGCATATACGACGCGCGTTGGCAGTGGGCCCTTCCCGACGGAATTAAATGATGATGTGGGTATGCATATTGCGAAGACCGGTGCGGAATTTGGAGCGACGACTGGTCGACCTAGGAGATGCGGCTGGTTCGACGCAGTAGCGATGAGGCGGTCCGCGGAGATAAATGGATTAAGCGGCCTATGCATTACCAAGCTTGATGTATTGGATGGGTTAAAAGAGATAAACATTTGTGTAGGTTATCGAATAAATGATTCAGTTATTGAGTTGTCACCGTCTGGCGCTGATGCGTTGTCTTTATGCGAACCGATGTATGAGGAACTGCCAGGATGGACGGAATCTACTGCAGGTGTGACTTTATGGGATGAGTTACCTCAAAATGCAAAAGATTATCTGAGACGAATCGAAGACGTCGTAGGGGTGCCCATTGACATCGTATCTACGGGGCCCGACCGGGAGGAAACTATTATTCTGAACAAGACATTTTTTCAATGAGTTCAGTAAAAGCCTCTCTGAATTATTCTTGAAGTTATTGGTGCCCGAAAGAGGACTCGAACCTCCACAGTGTTGCCACCACCAGGATCTGAACCTGACGCGTCTACCAATTCCGCCATCCGGGCTGCGGAACGTGACTCTAGCTAGCCCCTACATTTCTGTCAATTATTTAATTATTACAAGGTTACATTTTAGTGAGTAAAAAAAGACCTAATCGTGTCAGCGCGAATCGCGCAGCTTCCAGTAGACGCAAAAGTGGCAGTTACGGATTTTCACGAAAGCGAGAAAGAGATGAGGAATTTTTTCCTGATCAAGTGCAGCGAAAAATACTGGGCATATTGGTGTCTTCAGATGACCCAGTTGCAACGTCGGATATGGAAAATCAATGCCGATCTGTCGGGTATAAGAAAAAAATTATTCAGCAGAAAATAACAGAATTAGAACGGCTTAAATTTCTTGTGGTTAGGAAGCAATCGATCCTAAAGGGAGGTCAATTTCAATCCGCTTCGGGGTCTGTAGAGTTACATCGAGACGGTTACGGTTTCTTCGCGCATGATGGAGTAGAGGATTGGTATATTAGACCAGCTGACACCCAGGGTCTATTGAATGGAGACCATATGGTTGCGCTTAGAGTGCTTAACTCCAATCACGGTCGAGCACCATTTGCTGTCCCGTTAGTGCTAGGTCAAAGGGGGGCGCGTCGCATTGTCTTGGTTATCGAGCGTAGGAGACATGGGCTAGTGTCGCGTGTGCTGGCTAATGAATTAAAAGATAGGGTTTGTATGCCAGACGACGTATTGGCTGAACTATCCGCAGATGATGTGGTTGTCGCTGAGCTGGGGCAATTTGATTTGTCCTCAGCGGTTTGGTCGGCCGAGTTAGTTGAGCGACTAGGAAAAATTAGTGATGCTGGAATTGAAGTAAAGATAGCGCTCCATAAATTTGGTATTCCAGGGCCTAGAGATGCTACGCTGGATGTGGAGATAGAGAATATACCGAAGGCAGTTGATGAGGCTGCTGTCATGGGCAGGGCAGACTTTAGAGATCTCCCCTTTGTCACAATTGATGGGCCTGATGCCAAAGATTTCGATGACGCAGTTTATATAGAGAAAGTAGAGAACGGTTACATTTTATACGTGGCAATCGCTGATGTTAGTCACTATGTTAACGAACACAGTTTGATAGATGAGGATGCCCGTAAGAGAAGCACAAGCGTATATTTTCCAAGGTCTGTTATCCCAATGCTTCCTGAGGAGCTGTCGGCCGGGATTTGTTCCTTAAAGCCTAATCAGGATCGGTTAGTTGTTGTCGCAAAAATCGAACTTGATAGCGATGCGACCGTGATAGGAACCGAATTTTTTAGTAGCGTAATCCACTCTAAGCAGCGATTGACATATAAAGACGTCGATATATTGTTAGGTGACTCGGAACATAAGTCTGACCTTAGTTTGGCACCGGATATTCATGAAAATCTGACTAACCTAAAATCCCTTACCTATTTGCTCCTAAAGAGGCGAAAAAATCGAGGTGCTCTGGAGATTAACGCTCGTGAGTCAGCATTTTTGTTTGATGCCCAGTCACAAGTCTCCTCTATAGAAACACAAAATCGGTATTTTGCTAATAGGATGATTGAGGAGGCGATGTTGTGCGCCAATGTTGCTGCGGCTGAGTT
>QXZO01000178.1 GCA_009886305.1 Betaproteobacteria bacterium | reverse complement strand
TGGTACGGAGGCTATGGTGAATAACTTACTTAAAAATTTAAAATTGATCCTCATGCGCTGATAACCTGTGTTATTCGTATAAAATAGCGCCGTGTATATTTAGATAATGAACCTTGAAAATTCAAATGGACAGAATCGCAAAAGTTGAAAGACGCACGTTCGAGACTCAAATTGACGTAGAAGTTAACTTGGACGGTGTGGGAAAATCTGACATCAGTACGGGGATAGGGTTTTTTGACCACATGCTCGATCAGGTCGCGCGACATGGTTTATTTGACCTTTCCGTTAAGGCGGAGGGGGACTTGCATATCGACACGCACCATACCGTTGAGGATATTGGGATCACCTTGGGTCAGGCTTTCGCCAAAGCGCTTGCTGATAAAAATGGAATTTTCAGATACGGCTCCGCCTATGTGCCTCTTGATGAGGCTCTCTCCAGAGTGGTGGTCGATTTGTCTGGTCGCCCAGGCTTAGAGTATTCAGTCGATTATGTCCGTGGCCGTATTGGAGACTTTGATGTTGATGTGATTCGTGAGTTTTTTCAAGGTTTTGTCAATCACGCTGGGATTACTTTGCATATTGATAACCTGAAGGGGATTAATGCGCACCATCAATCTGAGACGGTCTTCAAAGCATTTGGTCGAGCGTTGCGTATGGCTGTGGCAAATGATCACCGGAGCGGTGGTGCCCTTCCCTCAACCAAGGGGCAACTTTAGTCGGTTGACTGTCAAACATGGCTTTGGTCGTAGTGGTCGATTATGGAATGGGCAACCTGCGATCGGTTGAGAAAGCGCTCACCCACATCGGGACGTCTGACGAGATTAAAGTTTCAGGAAATCCTGCAGACATCTCAATAGCAGACAAAATTGTGTTCCCAGGCCAGGGTGCAATGCCGGATTGCATGAAGGAATTAGAATCTAGGGGGTTGATCGAACCCATTCGCTTAGTTGCGGCTAAGAAACCCCTTTTAGGTATCTGTATAGGTCTGCAACTTTTATTTGAGCGCAGTGCAGAGGGTGGTGTGGATGGCCTTGGACTAATGTCGGGCGAAGTTCGAAAGTTTCCTCCCAACAAGCTAGACAATCGAGGCGCTAAGTTCAAAGTTCCGCATATGGGCTGGAATACCGTTGACATTTGTCAGGCGCACCCAGTTTTTGAGGGAATAGAAAATGAGGAGTGCTTTTATTTTGTGCACAGTTATTTTGTCGAACCAGTCCAGTCTGAGGTCGTCATTGGAAAGACTGATTACATTAATAACTTCACAAGCGCAGTCGCGCACAAAAATATAGTGGCAGTTCAGTTTCATCCGGAGAAAAGCCAACAGGCAGGACTCAGAATATTGGCTAATTTTTTGAATTGGGATGGTCGCTGGTCTGGCTAGTGTTTCTTGGGTCGTTCAGCTGTTTGGAGCGGTGTATAAAATTTATTCAGTAAAGACAATACTATGATTTTGATTCCGGCAATTGATTTAAAAGATGGGCAATGTGTTCGTCTTCGGCAAGGATTAATGGAGGATGCCACCGTTTTTTCTGATGATCCTTTGGCTATGGGGCGACATTGGCAAGATTTAGGCGCTGAACGATTACATCTTGTGGATCTGAATGGCGCCTTCGAGGGTAAACCGGAAAATGAACTAGCTATTGGTAAAATTGTTGAAGCAATCGGTGAAAATGTTCCAGTCCAGGTGGGTGGAGGAATTCGAGATTTGCCAACTGTTGAGCGATACTTAGATCGTGGCGTGACTTTTGTGATTATAGGAACTGCTGCAGTGCGTAAGCCAGAATTTCTAAAAGAGGCTTGTTCGGCCTTTCCTGGTCATATCATCGTGGGGTTGGATGGTAAAGAGGGAAAAGTAGCGGTTGATGGTTGGGCAAAAGTGACAGAGGATAGGGTGATTGATTTAGCGCAAAAATTTCAAGATTACGGGGTGGAAGGAGTGATATACACCGATATTGGTCGAGACGGCATGATGACCGGAGCCAATATTGAATCTACCCAGGAACTAGCATCCGCTTTAGATATTCCAGTTATTGCAAGCGGAGGGATAAGCTCGATCGATGATATTCGTAGACTTAGGGAGTTGGAAAAGCACGGTGTAACGGCAGCGATTACCGGCCGCGCAATTTATGAGTCGGCCTTTGATTTTAAAGAGGCTAATCAGATCGCTAAGTGTGGATAAACCACTCATCTAGGTTTTCTCAGAAGGACGAATCAATGGCGCTAACCAAACGAATTATTCCTTGTCTTGACGTTCACAACGGACGGGTGGTTAAAGGAGTAAATTTTGTAAGTCTACGAGATGCTGGCGATCCCGTTGAGGTTGCCCAAAGGTACGATGAGCAAGGCGCAGATGAGCTATGTTTTCTAGATATTACCGCTAGCAGTGATGAACGAGGATTGATATTGAAGGTCATCGAGGATGTGGCGGAACAGGTTTTCATACCTCTAACGGTCGGTGGGGGTGTTCGTGAGATTACTGATATTCAAAGGTTACTAAAAGCTGGTGCCGATAAAGTGAGTATCAACACTTCGGCGGTGGTAAACCCAAATTTAGTGAAGCAAGCAAGCGACTTCTTTGGATCACAATGTATTGTCGTCGCAGTAGATGCTAAAGCGCGGCCTGCCGCTAGTACTGGTTGGGAGGTATTCACTCATGGAGGACGCAACGAAACCGGATTGGACGCGATAGAATGGGGTTTACGTATGCAGGAGGCGGGTGCCGGCGAAATATTACTAACGAGCATGGATCAAGACGGTACCAAGAAGGGTTTTGATATCGATTTAACAAGAGCGATGTCGGATTCGTTGGAAATCCCCATAATTGCCAGCGGTGGGGTTGGTGAAGTGAATCACTTTATTGACGGAGCGTTAAAGGGCGGGGCAGATGCTTTATTGGCAGCGAGTGTTTTTCATTATGGAGAGATGTCTGTGAAGGAGGTTAAACAAGCGATGGCTGGGGCTGGGATAGAGGTTCGGTTGTGATAAACAATCTTATGTCGGATATTAAGTGGGATGATCGCGGGCTTGTAACGGTAGTCGTTCAAGATTATCAGTCTGGGAAAGTCCTAATGGTTGCGTGGGCAAATGAGGAGGCAATTATTAAATCCTTTGAGGGTGGGCGAGCTTGCTTCTGGTCTCGCTCCAGACGTGCCTTATGGTTGAAGGGTGAAACTTCCGGCCATTATCAATTGATTAAAGATATTTACTTGGACTGCGATGGGGATTCCCTGGTCTTTAAGGTTGAGCAAGTTGGGAACATCGCTTGTCATACAGGAAGAAACACCTGTTTTTATAAGAGATTAGATGTAGATAAAGACCAGTGGATTAACAATGAGTCTGTGATTAAAGATGAAAAGGATATTTACGGAAAACATGGATGATTTAGAGGTTTTTAATCGATTACAGGTTTTAATACAAAGCCGTAAGAACTCTTCGAAGGATGATTCCTACACCGCAGGCTTGTTTCAAAAAGGTCAGGATCACCTTTTAAAGAAGCTGGGTGAGGAGTCCTTTGAAGTCGTGATGGCATCAAAAGATAATGACCGGCAGCACGTTATTATGGAATTAGCAGATTTATGGTTTCATACCTTGTGTGTCATGGCGTACCATGATGTCTCGCTTGGTGAGGTGGCTCTTGAGCTAGAGCGGCGTGAAGGTGTCTCTGGGCTTGAAGAAAAGGCTAATCGAAAAGAGTAGATGGGGAAGTCAGTAATGACGCAAGATTGTATTTTTTGTAAAATCGTGTCGGGCGAGGTTCCGAGTGACAAACTTTATGAAGATGATGAACTAATTGTTTTTAAAGACATTAACCCTCAAGCGCCGGTGCATTTACTCATCATTCCTAAGAAGCATATCAGCTCGCTTGCAGATATAACTGAAGAGGATTATGGTTTGTTGGGTAGAATGATGGGAATGGCCCATCTGTTCGCGGCGAAAGCTGGCTCTGTTAATGGATTTAGGACTATTGTGAATACGGGTGAGGTGGGTCGCCAGGATGTATATCACCTTCACGTTCATGTGTTGGGTGGGGATGCTCCGTTACCCGCTATGGTTTATCGGAATATTTAAGTTAAAAGATTAGAGTGAGGAGTTAGTATGATGATGGGGTCTTTCAGTATATGGCATTGGGTTATCGTTCTGGTTGTGGTTATTTTGGTGTTTGGTACCAAGAAGCTAGGTAATTTGGGTTCAGACCTTGGAAAAGCCGTTAAAGGATTTAAGGACGGTGTGAAGGTTAATGAGGGAGAAGAAGGTGCCCAAAAAACCGAGCTCGACGATAAACAG
>QXZO01000177.1:5077-5758 GCA_009886305.1 Betaproteobacteria bacterium | reverse complement strand
TTCGTAACGCTGCCTCAACGCACTCAGCTGTATCGGCAACAAGTGCCATTCGGACTCTATTTTGCCCCGGATTGCAATTGTCGCTCGGCCTGGACAAGAACTGTCCGGGTAATAGGGTGACATTTTGTGTGGCGTAGAGCTCTCGTGCGAAATCGATATCATTGATCGGAGTTTTGGCCCACAAATAAAAGCTGGCGTTGGGTTCAGGAAAATCCATATAACCATGCAAAATTTGAGTTACTGCAGCAAATTTGTGGCGGTAGAGTTCTCTATTTCCAATGGTATGATCTTCGTCGTTCCAAGCTGCGATAGACGCCTTTTGAACAGGCAGTGACATACTTGATCCATGGTAGGTTCTGTATTTTAAAAACCCTGCTATTAGAGACGCATCGCCAGCGATAAATCCTGATCTCAAACCGGGCAGATTGGACCGTTTAGACAAACTATGAAAAACGACACACCTCGAATAGTCATCACGCCCGATATGTCTGCACGCTTCAAGCAGACCAACTGGTGGATTTTGCTCATCTAAGTACACCTCTGAATAACACTCATCGCTGGCGATAATAAAGTCGTACTTATCAGCCAAATGAATTGCCTGTTCCATGGCCTCCAAACTCATCACGGCACCGGTAGGATTTCCTGGAGAGCATAATTGTAATAATTGACATCGTTCCCAAA
>QXZO01000177.1:0-5067 GCA_009886305.1 Betaproteobacteria bacterium | reverse complement strand
ACCTTCATAAATTTGATAAAAAGGGTTCGGTGCTACTACAACAGGTAGGTCAGTGCAGTCCTTGACATTAATGGCACTTTGAGTAAACGCAAATATCGCTTCTCTGGTACCACATACTGGTAAAACGTTCTTATCAGGGAGCACACTATATGGTGTTAAGTTGAAGCGTTTTGTCAGCCAGTTGCAGATAGTATTTCTAAGTTCCAAGGTGCCTCTCGTTGTGGGGTACCTTTCAATCTCATCGATAGAATTAGCAAGAACATCCTTAACAAACTTTGGGGCCGGATGTTTTGGCTCGCCAATGGATAGCGATATATGATTTAAATGTGAGGGCGGTGAAATATGCTTTTTAAGTGCACTTAATCGTTCGAAGGGATATGCCTGTAGCTTTTGAAGGTTAGGATTCATTGATTAATGGCGCACTTTTATTTGTTGAAGTTCATTTTTGTCAACATCATCATTATTGCGTTTGTCGAGTTCATTGCAGATTGCCAGTTGAAGCTCTTCATTGAGATGAGGGTCAGTCAAGGGTTGATGGCTACTATTAGTCAAGTAAAAGATATCCTCAACTCGTTCACCTAAGGTAGCGATTTTTGCGTTATATAAGTTGAGATCAAACCGCAAAAATATACTCGATATATGAGCAAGTAGTCCGGGCCGGTCAGGCGTAATAACTTCTAGCATTGTGGTATTAGTATCGGTATCGTTACTTAATGATGTGGTGGTTTTAATTGCAAATTGCTTTAACTGACGAGACGTTCTTCGCTGAATATTAAGATTAACAGACTCTGGTTTTTTAATCCCTTTTTTCAACTCTTTAATAACCTTTTTGCATAACTCTGGTTGATCACCTATTGGTTGGTCAGAATCATTGAGTACGTAAAAAACGTCAAATGCTTGATCGTCACTAGTACTCTGGAGTCGCGCATCTTGGATGTTTAGTTGCAGTTTGTCGAGAGTTCCTGCAATTACTGAAAAGATCTTCCGACGGTTTCGAGCATGGACAAATATTTGAGTGGCAATAGGTACTTCAACACCAATGTCTCGTATTAGGACAACAGGTTCCTGTGTATTTTTGTTATCAGCAATTGCAATAGTGAAGGCCACGATATCATCTGCACGTTCTCTCAAAAATAGCTCGTCACCTATATCATGCCATATGTTTTCAACGATAGATTTACCCACCCCCTTTGCCTCTAAGCGTTCTAGTGCTGCATTTTTTGCCGAGTTTACCCAGGTCATACGGCTAGCTGGTGCGGCTAAACCTTCCTGCAGAACCCGTTTTGTTTCAAAATAAAGATTGTGCATCAGTGAACCTTTCCAATCTGTCCATAACCGCGGGTTTGTCGCGTTTATGTCTGCAACTGTCAACAAATAAAGATGCTCCAAATGCATGAGGTCCCCCATACGGCTAGCAAATCGATGGATCACGTCAGGGTCCGATGTATCCTCTCTTTGCGATACAGAGGACATCAAAAGATGGTTTTTTACTACCCATTTGATTAGATCCGTCTCCTCGGGCTTTAATCCATGTCTCTCAGCAAATGACACGATGTCGATAGCCCCGAGCTCTGAGTGGTCGCCACCTCGCCCTTTTGCGATGTCGTGATAGAGAGCGGCTATGGTAACGAGCTCAGGTTTAGCTAAATTTTTATAGAGATGGGACGCCACTGGGAATGACTTTGCTATTTCCGGTCGTGCAAAACGACGCAAGTTTCTGATCACTTGTAAGGTGTGAACGTCAACAGGATAAATATGGAAAAGGTCATGTTGAGTCTGGCCAACAATGCGTCCGAATTCAGGAAGATAAAGCCCAAGAATTCCGTATCGATTCATGCGTTGGAGTTGAAGGGATAGTTTAAATGGCACTTTTAGTAAGCGCATAAATAGATCTATATTTTCTGGATTAGACCTAAAGTTTTCATTGATTAGGTTTCTGTGGAGTCTAATCTGCCTTATGGTCGAAGCCCTTATACCCAAAATTTTATCATTCTCTCCCAAGATGACGAAAAGCTCGAGTAGGGCTGGCGGGTATTTAACAAATACATCTTCATCTACGGTATCAACATAATTATCACGGATTAAGAATCGATCATTAATCTTAACTACTTTCTTTGTTTTTCCTTTACGATAAATTGCTTCATCTAGATATTGCAGTAGTACATCATTTAATTCCCTTATTGACAAAACAACCTGATAGTAGCGTTGCATGAATTTCTCAACGCCAAGCTTGTCGTCGGAGTCCGAGTAACCAAGCATCTCAGCTAGCTTGCGCTGATAATCAAACAGAAGTCTCTCTTCTCCTCGACCGGCGATTAGATGAAGTCCATACCTTACTGCCCACAAAAACTCCTCATCTCTACGCAGGGTTAAATACTCTTCTTCAGAGAGAAAACCTTCCTTAACTAAATGAGAACGGCGGTAGACATTAAAGTGTCGCTTGGCTGTCCAGTTAATTAACTGTATGTCGCGAAGTCCGCCAGGCGCCTCTTTTATATTGGGTTCAAGGTTATACTCAGTATCACCATGTTTGTGATGTCGGGCGATCTGTTCATCAATTTTTCCTCGATAGAACAAAGCAGACGCCCATATTTTATCTGGACCTGTTTTTCTATGCATGGACACAAGAAGTTCTCGATTACCACAAATCAAACGAGTTTCCATTAAATTAGTAGCAACGGTGATATCATTCTTCGCTTCTACAGTACACTGGGTTATCGATCTAACGCTATGGCCTATCTTAAGTTGAATGTCCCATAAAAAAGCTAAGAAATTTTCGATATTCTTCTGGTACTTTGCTGCATGATTTTTTCGCATCAAAATGAGCAAGTCGATATCTGAATGAGGGTGTAACTCACCTCGTCCATAACCACCAACAGCAATGAGACATATGTCGGTATCCCAGGAGTATCGGTGCCAAGCTAAGGATAGTATCGAATCAGCAAAGCGCGCAGTTTCATTGACCAGCGTGTGGATATCTTCGCCTTCATAAAATCGATTGTTGAAGTGTGCTCTTGCTGCACTGAGGGCATCTCGAAAGACTGGGATTGGCTCGCCATTTACGAGATCATTTAGAAAACGTTTTTTATCAAAGAAGAGGGGCGACCATGCTTCTGAAGGACGTGATGACACTGGATGAGTCTCCGTGTTAAAGCGATTCTTCCTGCCTTAAAGTGAAAACCTCACACCCATTAGCTGTAACTACCATGGTATGCTCCCATTGTGATGACAATCGCCCATCTTTAGTTTCGACCGTCCAGCCATCACTTTTTAATTTAGTGGTATATTTTCCGGCATTGAGCATCGGCTCAATCGTAAACGACATTCCTTCTTTTAACTCTAGGCCTGTCCCTTTACTGCCGTAATGGAGAATCTGTGGCTCCTCGTGAAACTGTGGGCCGATACCGTGGCCACAATAGTCCCGCACAACGGAGTAATAATTTTTTTCCGCATGAACTTGTATTATGTTCCCGATATCCCCGAGGCGAACTCCCGGCCCAACAATTTCAATTGCCTTGTACATGCATTCTTGGCTGACATTGACTAATCGCTGAGCATGGGGTTGAACCGCTCCAACACAATACATTTTACTGGTGTCTCCGAACCAACCATCCTTGATAACAGTTACATCAATGTTGATGATATCACCACTTTTTAGGATCTTCTTTTCAGAGGGAATACCATGGCAGATGACCTGATTCACAGAGGTGCAAATTGACTTTGGAAAACCTTTATAGCCAAGACATGCGGGGATCGCTTTTTGCACGTTGACAATATGGTTATGACAGATTTGATCTAAAGTTTCTGTGCTGACACCGGGAACTACATGTTCTTCTATTAACTCAAGAACCTCCGCAGCCAGACGACCAGCGATTCGCATTTTTGCAATTTCCGAGTTACTTCTCAGCTTTACCGGCATAAAATTTTCTCTGGGATTGTTCGACAGGAGTATTGTACGCGTGTTGTTGCAAATGGGGGAGTGGTTGACTCAAATTTTATTGCTTCTGGTAGTAAAAAAATTGACTGTGCCCGCCCGCGCCACAGATCGATTTAACATTGACATATTCCCCACCTTTTTTTCTTTAATTGGTAGCACCAATATGGTATAAAGCGCGCCGTTGTGGGAATGAACTCACAACTTAATTTAATTTAAACGACACACATGTTCCGACACAATGGTCTGGGTGCCTGCACTGAGAGGTTTCTTTGCTGGGTTGATCATTGGGGAATGTGGAGGCTTAACCCCAAGAGGAAAAATTATGTCTATTGTCAGTATGCGCGATATGTTGCAAGCTGGTGTTCACTTCGGTCACCAAACTCGCTTCTGGAATCCAAAAATGGGCCAGTATATTTTCGGCTCACGAAACAAAGTACACGTTATTAATCTTGAACATACGGTTCCGGCTTTCAACGAAGCACTCGAAGTTTTGCGAGTTGAAGCAGCCAAAGGCAATCAAATTTTATTTGTAGGCACCAAACGAGCAGCTCAGAAAATAGTTAAAGAGCAAGCAGAAAGGTGCGGTATGCCTTACGTAAGTCACCGTTGGCTTGGTGGTATGTTAACTAATTACAAAACAATTCGAGCATCCATTCGGCGATTTAGGGATCTTGAGTCCCAAGAAAGCGATGGTACCTTCGAAAAGTTGAATAAAAAAGAAATCCTTACTCGCACTCGCATGAAAGATAAGTTGGAAAATTCTATCGGCGGGATTAAAGATATGAATGGTCTGCCAGATATTCTTTTTGTAGTTGATGTGGATCATGAGCGCATTGCGATTAATGAAGCAAACAAACTAGGCATTCCAGTGGTTGGAATTGTTGATTCTAATAGTGATCCCGACGGAGTTGATTATATTATCCCAGGGAACGATGACTCTATTCGAGCCATTAAACTATACGCAGCATCGATTGCCGACTCAGTTCTTGAAGGCAAGGCCCAGTCGGCAACCATAACAAGCAAAGATGAGTTTGTTGAGGTTGCAGAGGAAGCGCCCGCAAAAGTGAGTCCAAAGGTTGCGGTCAAAGCGGCGGCTGCCGTTGCAGAAGCTCCAGCAGTTGAAGAAGCTC
>QXZO01000176.1 GCA_009886305.1 Betaproteobacteria bacterium | reverse complement strand
TTCGAGAGATACGTCGAGCCACCCGCAAACACTATTCATCCGAAGAGAAGATCCGTATTGTGCTGGAAGGCCTTCGCGGGAAAGACCGTATTTCCGAACTTTGTCGTCGAGAAGGTATTAATGCCACTGTGTATTACCGTTGGTCAAAAGAGATTCTGGTAGCCGGCACCAAGCGACTAGCGGGTGATACTGTCCGAGAAGCCACCACTGAAGAAGTTTGGCGATTTGTTAGTTATTACAACCACGAACGCTACCATGAATGTTTGCATAACCTGACACCGGCCGATGTATTTTACGGGCGAGGAGAAAGAATATTAGAGCAGCGAGGTTTGATTAAACAAAATACCTTAGCGACGCGCAAACAAATGCATTACGCTAATCAAAATAGACCATTAACCTGATGGGCAAAACTATCTCTTAGGTCAGACAGTCACTTGTCCAACTCCATCTGACGACTTACAGTGAGTCTTCACCAATCGAGAGTTGTCTTAGGTTCTTCCGGAATGACCGAATATGATAAATCCGTGGTGATCATCTTCCCGTGAAAAAATAGCTCTGAATTTGTCGACTTCATTAAAGCTTCGTCTTGTGCTGGTTTGCTATCAACCCAGTCAAGTACAAACCTGCGGTGAGCTATTCGCCACTCTCCTTCCCGTCGTTCATAGTCGTCGAGGTATCGGCCACCGATAATTGAATCTTCCACGCCGTTTTCTATTTTAATTCTACTGTGAATAATCGCATATAACTCTCCAAATGCTTCATCGCCCTTTAAAATCACATATTCATTAGAAATGGAATGGAAGCTATGAATATAGTGCGTTTTAAAATGCTCGATCACCCAACCGACAAATTCCGGCGCTTGGCCATCAAAGAAGCCATACTCAATGTACGCATTCTCATGAAATACGCTGCGCATCATTGACTCATCCATACGATCACATGCTCGGCAATAACGCATGGCTAAATCATGGATTTCATGTCGATCAAGAATCAACTGAATTTTTTCGTCTGCAGTATTCTGAATCAAATCAACCACCAATTTAACAAATCCTTCATTAAATTCCTTCGCCCTATTTTAGCAAATCTCCCAAACAACCTGTCCCGAAATCACTGGGGTTAAAAATCACTGAGGTTAAAAGGAGGCAGGTTAATTTCTGGGCTATTTCCTTTAAACTTCCTCCAACCTGCCTCACTAGTACAGAAAAATAAATAGTGTCTAAATTTCGTTTGATAATGTTCACAAAGCATTCAATTCTACTCAAACACAGGCCCTATACTGATTAGAATTAAAACCAGAAATTGTTGAATGCTGCCGTCAACGCAAAGCTTTTATGGCGTTTAATTTACGCTGCTTTTTTTGCTTTAAAAAGCGTACAGGTCACTCTCAACCCTACGCCTTTAAAACGCTATTGAGAGTATCTTTTTTATTTACCCTCCCATTCTTTTTTACCAACATCCACTTCGATTGCATGCTCACCCAATTGCATAAAATCCATAGCATTTAAAACGTAATCTACCGAGCCGTCTTCCTTATAGTAAGTAACAGCGCCCTGTCCAATATTAAGAAATTCTGTTTCCACTTCGCACCTTGCGCTAAAATGCTCCGCAAATACGGGTTCAAATCCATAGGTGCCAACGCCTGCCCTACCCACATCATAGATCAACTCGCCTTTGGTGATAAAAAACTGACCGGTGCCTTCATGCCGATGGGATTGGAAACCAGCCCCCGGTTGCATCTTCACGTATAACACCCATTCCCCAGTCTTATCGCACGTCCGAAGTATTTGAAATTTGGTTCCTCCTCCTCCGTCGACCCATTCTGTTTTAGTGGTATCCACTAAAATATCACCTGCGGCAGATACTAACCTGCCAACCTTGGTTTCTGTCGTATCGTGACTACTCAGACCTCTACTCATAGGACACCTCATTATGTTCAGACATTAGATAAATAAAATTGGCATAAAAAAATAAACCGACACCGTTACACTAACAATACCGTCACAGAGCAGGCTATTTCAGGAACTTCATTCGCACCAGAAACCTTCGGATCGTAAAACCATTAAAGGTCCCCATTGGCTCCATCAATCGCAAAGACCTTGTTCCAGGCAATTGTTGTATAAATCACACCACCCACCACAAGTGGCGTTGCTTCTTGACCACGCGACGTATCAAATTCATATGACCCAGCTAAACCAAGGCGATCAATGGTGTCGCGGCCAATCTGTTTTAATCGAGAGAAACGCTGCTCTTTGCTGATTTGGCTATACTTCGCCCAATCGCCGATACTTAAGGTTATTGCACCCTGACCTCCATCAATTTCAGACTTTGATGGAGGTTCATAGCTAATAAGCAGTGCGCCAGCAAATAACTAAAAGACCGCTCTCATAATCAAATTAAAGGGCATTTCGTTTTACCCAAATAAATAACTCCGCGCATCCGTGCGCAACTGCCACCTACAACACACGTAGGACTAGAGGTTCTTAAAATCCATAGTCAAGGGCAATGCCAATCTGTCTTGGCGGCGAGTAAACCGGAGCGTCGGATGAAGGACCTAACAAAGCGGTTGCAAAGTACTTCTTGTTGGTAAGGTTGGTGGCATAAACCGTCAGGCGCATATCATTATTTGAATGAGGCGTATAAGACGCAGAAGCATTAAATGTTGAAAAGCTGTCCTGCTTTACTCTCTTCTGG
>QXZO01000175.1 GCA_009886305.1 Betaproteobacteria bacterium | reverse complement strand
TATGTATTCACCCCAAGAACCGCGATACTTTTAATGTGATCGCTGTCTCTCCTAATAAGACCGAGATGATCAATCACCTCTTGTCCATGGGCCCAGGTTTCCATCAGTCGCGCAGAAATAGAAGATCGGGCGCTCATACTTGGCCCAACCCATTTCAGACGCAATTTCGAATCTACACAATCGAACCTTTTCGCCATATCCAAATAAAAATCATGCCATGTTTCAAGCAGATTTCTTCCGGTTAACCCGCTGCTCCACTTACGCTCAAAAGATTTAAGACTGCCCACTTTAGTCTCGGAGATAACACTGTCAACAAATTTCAAGAAATTATTTTCGTTAACGTAGGATTCATTGGCCGCCCAATTCCACATGTGGAGATGCTCCAAAATATCATTAAATGTCCACCCTTTAAACTGGGTTGGCTCAGTGAAATCCTTATCGCTTAAATTAAGCATTACCGCATATAGCGAGTCGGATTCTATTTTAAAGTCATTGGCTTCTTGCAATGTATTCTCCTCTTTCTCTCTCCAATCAATCCACGGAAAAGTAATAAATTCCCGGAGGATTATATAAAAGCTCTTATCAGTTAACCCAATAAAGACTTAGTCAATTTTACTTTTAAGAACAGGTAAGTCAGCAAAGACACCAGCTCGTTTTTCTTTACGAGCAAGTATCGCTTCAGAAATCTCTTCATTTTGTAGCATGGAAGAATTCCATAAATTAACCCATTCGAGACCTTCTTGTGTCGTATGATCTCGGGCATAAGTAATCGCGCGCTTGCAACCATAAACTGCTAGTGGCGCGTTCTCGGCAATTTCCTGAGCGATACTCATGACATCGCTTAACATAGCGTCTTGCGTGTTATAAACTCGGTTGACGAGACCCATGTCAAAAGCCTCTTTAGCACTGACCCTCCGTCCCGTGTAAGCCATTTCACGCACCAAACCTTCTGGTATGAGTTTCACAATACGCGGAAACGTGCCTATATCAGCGGTCATACCTATTTTTGTTTCAAGTATTGTAAAGAATGCGTCATGGGTGGCGTATCGCATATCACAAGCGGTAACCATGTCAACACCACCGCCAATACACCCACCCTGAATTGCGGCAAGCACTGGGAGACGACATTCCTCAAGCACTGAAATACTTGTCTGCATGACATCCAACATATTCATGAATTTTGGAGCTGTCTGCCGTCGATGTGTTGAATCCATTCTCTCGTCCTTTATGCCGCCGGAGAGAAACATATCGAGATCTATTCCACTACAAAAATGCGGGCCGGTCGACGAAATGACGATCACCCGCGCACGCACGTTTAAGTCAATATCGTTAATGAGTAACGGCAATTCATTCCAGAAAGCCGTATTCATATTGTTACGCTTCTCTGGGCGCTTCATAACAACATGAGCAATATTGTTACTAATTGAAACTTCAAAACATTCAAAATCCATTGATAAAATTATCCTTAGCTTAAGCAGCTTAATCCTAAATTAAATATTATTAAAATCGCCGTGCCGACCTGCTCCCGCTGCAAAACGAGCTGCACCATCTGCGCCTTCTTTCGGATGTGCATCCACTCCATTTTTCCATTCCAGCTTCATGGCATCGCGAACGGTTAGTCCCCTACTTTCAATTATAGATCTGCGGTCAGCTAATAAAGCCTCTTGAGGAAATCGAGCTATTTCACGTGCCATTGCTTCCGCTTCTTTTCGGGTGGTACCTGATTTTGCTATTTTCTCGCATAACCCTATTTGGTAGGACTCTTGGGCCGTGACTTTACGGCCAGTCATGGTGATCTCAAGCGCCTTCCCTTGACCAATAAGCCGAGGAAGGCGAACTGTCCCTCCATCAAGAAGCGGTATTCCCCAACGACGGCAATAAACGCCAAAATAAGCATCCTCAGCCATAATTCTTATATCGCACCAAAGGGCAAGCTCCATTCCTCCGGCAACCGCAGGCCCCTCTACTGCACCAATTACGGGTTTGCTAAGCTCCAGTCGGGTTGGTCCTAGAGGACCTCTTGGGGGCTCAGAGGAACCTATAGGAAAATCAAGCTTATGCAACTCCTCACTGCTACCTTCACCTAAATTTTGAGCATATTTAAGATCCCAACCAGAGCAAAATGCGCCTCCCTCCCCATAGAGAACACCAACTTTTGCATTACTTGCGTTGAACTCGCTAAAAGCCTCTGCTAATGCGTCTGCTGAGGCAGGATCCATTGCATTTCTGGCCTCAGGACGATTATGAATAATCGTCCAAACATCGTCTGTCTTAACTATTTCTACTGCCATGCTTATACCCCTTACGACTGTTGAAAAAGAGTCTGAAACCGCTGATTATTTTTTCTAAATTTCTCCGAATAGTACACTTTTATTCCACTTATAAAATACCCGAAAATGTTTCTAATGAAGTCCTCCAGTTGGAGAAAAAGAGGAAAGATTACTTACCTTAAAACGAAAAATTAAAACTAACGTAAGTATTTGTTTCATTCATATCCTGATAAGGTAATTCTTGGTACTGAAACTTCAATCTTAAAATTGTGTTCTGTGTAACTCTTAAATCGTAACCGAGAGCTAAAACAGCTCGTGTCGCGTTATAGTTTTTAGTTAAATCTACAGTCGTAATGCCAGACACACCCGATGGAGACAGCGTGGAAACATTATGAGAAATATCTTGTTCCATGCCGATAGTTCCATAAACACTGCTTCCAGCACTAGTCTCTTTATTGAACTTAATACCACCTATTGCCACCCATGAGCTTTCAAAAACCTCATTAAACGTCAGCGGCAATTGAGCGCCGGTTTCAGTATATCCACTCTGATACTTATCCGAAAAGCGACTTGCACCATATGGCGTCAAAGTGAGGCCCTCTGATACGTTAATATTTTTTCGTAACTCTACAATGAAGTCCTTCGCTGTTATAACAGTTTTCCCCCGAGCTGCTTCGGACAAACCTAATTGCTCACGCAGTATAGTTGCGTTAATTGCCTGGTATGAATTTCCGACCTTGAGCTGAAGTCCAGACTGGTCAGAATTCTCGTTCCATACGGCATAGAAACCAATGAGTGGTGTCTTATTACTTAACAAAAAATTAGCAGGAGTATTGTAGGAAACATTCGAATGAACGAAGGAGCCCCAGCGAATATGATCAGAAATTTTCTTCCCATAGACCATGACCAATCCGGTGACATCAGAACGGGGATCATTTATGGACGTACGCCGACCACCAATAGAAAAACAACGACCCGAGCTGCCGAAGGTATCGCAATCATAGGTGTTCATATGAGCGAAGTTACCACCAGCAATCGCATTAAGCCCTTTTTTAACCAAAGAAGCGACGTCACTGCTTTTGTCACAATTTGCATCATCAGAATTTACTGTGCAGTTGGTATCCTCTGATAAAGGTCTGATTTCTAAATCCCACTGTGATCCGGTGGAATTATGAAGTTTATATCCAAAATCAACCGATCCAACCGTTTGCACACCAGATGTTCTGGAAAGATGTGCGGCATCAAGTCCAGTTAGCACTGCTGCGTATGTTCCG
>QXZO01000174.1:8811-17796 GCA_009886305.1 Betaproteobacteria bacterium | reverse complement strand
CCCCCCTAGAATTGATGGCCGTACTATTGATTTTTCTGCTCTCGAGAGGCAAGACGGCGATTCTGAGAGGCCGGTGTTTTCTTTCGTCGGATCTCGGGACGAGCATCCGCGACAGGTTCCATGTTGGATTACACACACAAATGAAGAAACCCATGACCTTATTCGCTCAGGCTTGGATCGGTCGCCGCTATATACCGGATTGATAGAAGGTGTTGGACCACGTTATTGTCCGTCAATTGAGGACAAGGTGGTTCGCTTTTCCGATCGCGAACACCATCAAATTTTCCTTGAGCCGGAGGGCTTGAATACCAACGAATATTATCCAAACGGCATTTCCACCAGTCTTCCGTTCGACATACAAAGCGAAATAGTTAAGTCGATCAAGGGCCTCGAGCAAGCCTATATCCTAAGGCCTGGATATGCTATCGAATATGATTATTTTGATCCTCGAGCGCTTAAACCAACCTTAGAGACAAAAGCGTTGGAAAATTTGTTTTTTGCCGGACAAATTAATGGCACAACAGGGTATGAGGAAGCCGCTGCGCAAGGATTGTTGGCCGGATTGAATGCGTCGCGGAAGGTGGCAGGTGAGGACGGTTGGTACCCCAGGCGAGACGAGGCTTATCTGGGTGTATTGGTTGACGATTTGATTACTCGAGGTGTGACAGAGCCTTATCGGATGTTTACTAGTCGAGCGGAGTATCGATTAAGCCTTAGAGAAGATAATGCAGATCTTAGGTTAACCCCGATAGGCCGAGATCTCGGCCTTGTTGACGACCGTCGATGGGAGAGTTTTGAGCGGAAGCGAATCTCAATTGAGATTGAAACAGCGCGCCTCACTAAGTTGTTTGTTAGTCCGAGTTGTGATGATCAAGATAAAATAAAACAAGTCGTTGGCAAAGCGTTGGATCATGAATATTCTGCAATTCAGCTTCTGAGGCGGCCTGAAGTAAATTATGATGCTTTAATGAGTTTGGTTGGCGTCGGCCCTGGTGTTGAAGACGAGGTTGTGGCCGAGCAAGTGGAAATCCAAGCTAAATATCAAGGTTATATTAGTCGCCAAAAAGAGGAGGTGACAAAGATGGTTAGTCTTGAGGGGGTTAAGATTCCCGAGGACGTCGACTATAAAACAGTACCGGGTTTGTCTTCCGAGGCTAGGCAAAAATTAATTTCCACTCGTCCAAGCACATTAGGGCACGCGAGTCGGGTATCGGGTATTACGCCAGCTGCTGTAAGTATATTAGCGGTCTATATTAAAAGGCTAAATCAATCCTTAACAGACCGTGGTAATCAGGTAAAAACTGCCTTTTGATGGTGAGTGATTTTAATGAGATTTCCGGAGCCGCTCTGAAGCTAATGGGTTTAAAGGCAACAAAGAGTGAGATCGACATGTATCGACAATATTTGATTTTGTTGGGCAAGTGGAATCAAGTTTATAACATTACATCAATTGCCCCTAAAGCGAAGTGGGTAAGTGCTCACTTGTATGATTCTTGTTCTATTATAAGTATTCTGCCTAGCGGAACATTACTTGACATTGGAACGGGAGGTGGTTTTCCAGGCCTACCAATAGCAATTACACAGCCGGAGCGCGAAGTAGTACTTTTGGATCGGAGCGCAAAAAAAACAACCTTTTTAAAACAAGTCACCATCGAGCTTGGACTTAAAAATGTAACGATTGAGACCTCAAGAATTGAAAGCTATGACCCAGCGAAACGATTTGACGTTATTGTTTCTCGAGCGTTTAGTGAGCTAAAAACTTTTCTTCGAAAAGCGTCGCGACTTTGTAGCCAGGATGGAACTTTAATTGCGATGAAAGGTAAATACCCTGAAGCAGAATTGGCGATAATACCTAAGGAAAGAATAAAGAAAGTAAGGAACCTCCGAGTGCCTCAACTTAACGCCGAGCGTCATGTTGTTGAGCTCGCCCCCGATCTTCAAATATAAAAAAGGTAACTGAAGTGAGTCGCATTATTGCTATAGCAAACCAAAAAGGAGGTGTAGCGAAAACCACCACCGCTATAAATCTTGGGGCGGGTGTCGCCGCCCAGGGAAAGCGTGTACTGCTCATTGATCTAGACCCTCAAGGGAATGCCACCACTGGAAGTGGCATTGACAAGTTAGAGGCTGAGACTGGTGTATACGATGTTTTAACTGAATCCGCGGGAATCGGGAGCGTAAAGGTTCAAAGCCCAGCTGCTGGCTACGATATAGTGACCGCTAATCAGCATTTAGCGGGCGCAGAGGTAGAATTGGTCGGTATAGACGGCCGTGAAGCCATCCTCAAGCGAGCGTTAGAGAGAGTAACGGACGATTACGATTTTGTCCTCATCGATTGTCCGCCCGCCCTTAGTCTTCTCACCATCAATGGTTTAACTGCGGCAAAATATGTAATTATTCCCATGCAATGTGAGTATTACGCTCTAGAAGGCTTGAGCGATCTTGTTGACACAATCAAGCGTATTAAGTCATATATGAATCCCACTCTTGAAATTGGCGGCTTAGTCAGAACGATGTTTGATGGCCGTAATTCCCTATCTCAGCAGGTTTCCGAGCAGCTCGATGCACACTTTGGCGACAAGCTATTTGAAACCGTAATACCCAGGAATGTGCGAGTTGCAGAGGCTCCTAGTCATGGTCTCCCCGTATTGATTTATGACAAGATGTCTAAGGGGGCGCTTGCCTATCAATCGCTGTCCGCAGAATTTTTAACTAGATTTACATGATTTTTAAAAGTGTGAGGACGCTATGGTGAAGGCAAAAGGATTGGGAAAAGGTTTAGATGCACTTTTTGCAAGCGGAAAATCAGTTGATAGTGCAGGCCAAGGACCCGTGTTGACCTTGCCGATAGATGCGTTACAGCCGGGAAAATTTCAACCGCGCACGAATATGGATGAAGATGCAATAACTGACCTCAGTGAGTCTATACGCTCTCAGGGTGTTATTCAGCCACTTATTGTAAGAACCCTATCAAGTGGACATCATGAGATTATAGCTGGTGAACGGAGGTGGCGTGCCGCCCAGAAAGTAGGCTTGAAAGTTGTCCCGGTGGTCGTAAAAAACGCAGACGATAAATCTGCCATGGCTATGGCATTGATAGAGAACATTCAAAGAGAGGACCTTAATTCGATCGATGAAGCTATTGGTATTAAGAGGCTTATCGATGAGTTTGAAATGACTCACGAAGCTGTGGCGCGTATTATTGGAAAGTCGAGAAGTACAGTCACAAATTTACAGCGGTTATTGTCATTATCGCCATCCGTTCAGCAAATGCTGCGCGAGCAAAGATTAGAAATGGGCCACGCTCGTTCGTTGCTAGGCTTGGACGGATCACGTCAGCTTGACCTAGCAAAAAGGATCATAGCTCTCAATTTAACGGTTCGCGAAGTGGAGAGCCTAGTCGGAGCGGTGAGCACTAAAGCGAGCGACAGCGGAAAAAGGCAGAAAGATCGCCGAAATCTTGACCAAGATACAGTGAACTTACAGGAGCAGTTGGCTCAGCAACTTGGATTGCCGGTCAATATCACGCACACGAAAAGGGGGTCAGGCAAGATCGCTTTGTCGTATTCAAATTTGGACGAGCTTGAAGCTCTTATAGCTAAACTAAGAGCTTGAGAACTCCTAAGTATTTCGCGTGGTCTGCATTGACACAAATTAGTCGAGTCCTTAAAATAGCGACCTTTTCGTGGGTTAGAGTAACTTGCGGGTCTTCAGGTCCGCTTACTTATTTATGAGTAAGTTCGTGGTAACCGGATCATTGCGTGTTTTGGGGCTACAAGCGTTAGTGATGTCGTTATTCACGATTGGGTTCTTGGGGGCTCATGGTTTTTCGGTTGATAGTAAGTCAGCGTTGGTAGGTGGATTAATTGCTCTGCTTCCTTCAGGTTTTTATGTTTGGAGGTCATCCAGAGTAAAGACTCGAGATCCTCGAAGTTTAGTTAAGGCTCATTACAGGGCTGAATCAGGAAAACTGGCTATAACGGCTATGTTTTTCGGTGTGGCTTTTACACAGTTAGGGCCAATCGCGGCACTGCCACTGTTCGCTACATACGTAGGTACGCTGGCTAGTTACTGGGCTGCGCTTTTGCTGAAAAATTAATGTTGTATATATATAGAGTGACAAATGGCTACTGCAGGATCACAAACATCAGGTGAATACATTTCCCACCACTTGCAAAACTTGCACGTGGGCGAAGGGTTTTGGAGTTTGCATTTAGATACCCTTATAGTTTCCGGGTTACTTGGATTAATAGCATTTGGTGGCATGATGCTTTTAGCTCGAAAAGCGAGCAGCGGAATTCCATCAGGGGCACAAAATTGCGTCGAAATGATTGTGTCCGTTGTTAATGACCAAGTTAAGGATACTTTTCATGCGAAAAGTGACCTGGTTACCCCCTTGGCGATTACAATTTTTGTTTGGGTGTTCTTAATGAACGCCATGGATTTAATACCCGTCGACTTTTTACCGCTTGCTGCATCCTCAGCAGGTGTTGACTACCTAAAAGTTGTTCCAACGACTGATCCCAACCTAACTTTTGGGATGTCAATAGCAGTCTTTTTTATAATGATCGCGATGAATTTAAAATTTAAAGGAGTGCGTGGTCTCTTGAAAGAAGCTCTTACTGTCCCATTTGGAAAGTATTTATTCCCGGTTAACCTTCTTTTTAGAATTATTGAGGATCTCGCAAAGCCGATATCCTTAGCGTTACGATTATTTGGAAACATGTACGCCGGAGAGATGGTCTTTATTCTTCTCGCTGTATGGATGGGGGCATCTTATTGGTGGGTTCCCGCAGGGGCGATACTGAGTCTCGGTTGGGCGCTGTTCCACATACTTATTATCACACTTCAGGCTTTTGTATTTATGATGCTTACCGTCGTATACATGAGCATGGCGGCAGAAAATCATTAACGCAATTAGATTTAATTTTTAACAACTTAATTTGTATTAGGAGATAAATATGGAACTCGCATCCGTACTAGGTATGACAGCAGTAGCGGTAGCATTGCTAATTGGTATGGGGGCCTTAGGGACCGCCATCGGTTTTGGTATTCTTGGCGGACGCTTCTTAGAGGGGGCAGCACGACAACCCGAGATGATCCCGACGCTTCAAGTTAAGATGTTCATTGTGGCCGGTCTTTTAGATGCGGTTACCATGATCGGTGTTGGTATCGCGCTTTATTTGTTGTTTGCGAATCCATTCATTGCGATCGTTGCTGGCTAATGAGTAACATCAATCGAGACTTAAGGCGCAGGAGGCAAGCGTGAATATTAACGCAACACTTTTAGGCCAGGCGCTCTGGTTTGCTTTGTTCATTTGGCTGACCATGAAATATGTTTGGCCGCCGCTTCAAAAAGCGATGCAAGACCGTCAAAAAGAGATTGCAGACGGGTTGGCGGCCGGCGAAAAAGGCAGACAAGAGTTAGCTGAAGCAGCAGAAAAAGTTAATCAAGAGCTTCAAAAGACAAAAGAGCAGGCAATGGAGATAATTTCCCAGGCCGAAAAGCGTTCCGGGGAGCTTGTTGAGGAAGCAAAAAACCACGCGAAGGTCGAAGGCGAGCGAATTGTTTCTGCTGCGAAGGCGGAAATTGAGCAAGAAGTAAACCGAGCAAAAGAGCAACTTCGGGTGCAGGTGGCTTCATTAGCACTTGCTGGTGCGGAGCAAATTCTGCAAAAAGAAATCGACGCAAATTCGCATGCCGACATGCTTAAGCGACTCGAATCGGAGCTAGGTTAGCGCGATGGCTGAGGTTATTACATTGGCTCGACCATATGCTCAGGCGCTTTATTCGTTGGCGAAAGAGACCGACACTTTAGATGTTTGGTCAGAGGCTTTGGGCTTTTTAAAAAGCGTTACCAACGACCCGACCTTTCAGGAAACCGTCAGTGCGCCTGACATCCAGTTAACGGACGTTGAAGAGTTATTTCTATCAATTTGCTCCGACCGAGTATCGAAAGAAGTCATAAACTTTATACAGTTGCTTGTAAAAAACGGCAGACTTTCGGTCCTAGACGATGTGGCGAGGCAATATGAATCGCTAAAAGCTGAGGACGAAGGCGTGGTGAGCGCAGTGATACAGTCGGCGTTCGACCTAGATGAAACGCAGGTGAAGGCTATAGCCGACATTCTGTCAAAAAAACTTGATAAAAAAATAAGTCCATCCGTTACCACAGACCCTGATTTAATCGGGGGAGTCAAAGTTTATGTTGGTGATAAGGTGTGGGATGCGTCTGTTAGAGGTCGCCTCCAACATATGGCGGTCACTTTAACGAATTAATTATTAGGAGCATTGATCCATGCAGTTGAATCCATCAGAGATTAGCGAGCTGATTAAGGGTAAGATCCAAAATCTTGCGTCGGAAACCGAAGCAAAAACTCAAGGTACAGTCGTATCAGTAAGTGACGGGATATGTCGGGTACACGGTCTTTCAGACGTCATGCAAGGTGAGATGTTGGAATTCCCTGGTAACACTTTTGGTCTAGCACTGAATCTTGAGCGAGATTCGGTTGGCGCAGTGGTTTTAGGCGAATACACCCATATTACCGAGGGCGACACGGTTAAATGCACAGGTAAGATTTTAGAAGTACCTGTTGGGCCTGAGTTGCTTGGTCGAGTAGTAGACGCATTGGGCCAGCCGATAGACGGCAAGGGCCCCATTAATGCGAAACAGAGTGATGTCATTGAAAAGGTTGCTCCAGGCGTAATTTGGAGACAATCCGTAGACGAACCGGTTCAAACTGGACTGAAGGCAATTGATGCGATGGTTCCTGTGGGCCGAGGTCAGAGGGAGCTAATTATTGGAGACCGTCAAACCGGTAAAACTGCGGTTGCGACGGACACCATCATTAACCAAAAAGGTAAAAACCTCTTTTGCGTGTATGTAGCGATTGGTCAAAAAGCCTCTACCGTGGCAAACGTGGTACGAAAACTTGAGGAATATGGCGCAATGGAATACACCATTGTTGTAGCTGCTACGGCCTCCGAGTCAGCCGCCATGCAATATATATCTGCGTATTCAGGATGTACGATGGGAGAGTATTTCCGAGACAGAGGCGAAGATGCCTTAATTATTTACGATGATTTGACAAAGCAAGCTGTAGCATACAGGCAGATATCTTTATTGTTGAGACGACCTCCAGGTCGAGAGGCTTATCCAGGCGACGTCTTTTACTTGCATTCCCGTTTGCTTGAGAGAGCGGCGCGAGTGTCAACCGCGTGGGTAGAGCGCCATACCAACGGAGAAGTAAAAGATAAAACTGGTTCGTTGACGGCACTTCCAATTATTGAGACCCAAGCTGGTGATGTGTCCGCGTTTGTGCCAACCAATGTAATCTCGATAACCGATGGACAGATCTTTTTGGAAACCGACCTGTTTAACGCGGGAGTAAGACCAGCGATTAATGCAGGGGTGTCTGTGTCTCGGGTGGGTGGTGCAGCCCAAACGAAAATCATGAAGCGTAAGGATACTGGTGGTGGTGTTCGTCTGGCGTTAGCGCAGTATCGAGAGCTCGCCGCCTTCGCTCAGTTCGCCTCCGACCTTGACGAAGCGACTCGCCGTCAACTAGAGCGTGGCCAAATGGCTACCGAGTTAATGAAGCAACCCCAATACCAGCCAATGGAAGTTTGGGAAATGGCGGTTACATTGTTCGCACTAAATAATGATGTATTTGATGGCATGGAAGTGAGTAAAGCCCTGGCGGCCGAGAAGTCAATGAGGGATTTTCTCAAGAGTAAAAACGCCGAATTAATCAAACGTATAGACGAAACCAATAATCTCATTAAAGAAGACGAAGACGCGCTTAAAACCGCAATACAAGAGTGGAAGGTTAGCGGAACATATTAAGCTGCAGAAAAAATAACCACATCAAAATAATGATGATAGAAAGATTTTAGGATGGCAGGCACCAAGGAAATTAGAAACAAAATTAAAAGTGTGCAAAACACGAGCAAGATCACCAAAGCCATGGAAATGGTGGCGGCATCCAAAATGAGAAAAGCTCAGGAACGAATGCGCGCTGCTAGACCGTTTGGAGACAAAATACGAGCTGTCGCGGCTAATATTTCCCATGCCAATCCCGAATATAGACATCCTTATTTAACTGAGAGAGATACCGTAAAACGGGCAGCAATGATTGTTGTAACCACCGATAAGGGATTATGCGGTGCATTAAATACCAATGTTTTAAGGATGGCGTTAGCTCAGTACAAAGAATGGCAAGCAGATGGTGAAGAAATCGACGTTTGCTGTATCGGCGGTAAGGGCGTCGGATTTATGCAGCGGCTCGGCGCCAATGTGGTTGCTGAAGTTAGTGGACTGGGTGATGCTCCCAAGATGGAAACTATATTAGGCGCGATTAAAGTTGTGCTTGATGGATATAACGAAGACAAATTTGATCAAGTTGTACTCTTCTACAATAAATTTATAAATACGATGAAGCAAGAGCCAACGATGGAACAGTTATTACCGGTTAAGGGCGAGAGTCTCGGCGTTCCAACTGGCGCTTGGGACTATATCTATGAACCCGATGCAAAAGAAGTTTTAGATCAAGTCTTGAGCCGTTACATCGAGGCCGTGGTTTACCAATCTGTCGCCGAAAATATGTCGTCAGAACAATCAGCGAGAATGGTGGCAATGAAATCTGCGTCAGACAATGCTGCAACACTCATAGATGAGTTAACCCTTGTTTATAACAAATCGCGCCAAGCCGCTATTACGCAAGAGCTATCTGAGATTGTTAGCGGTGCGTCAGCAGTTTAATTTTTAACAGAATTTTTTTTAACGGATAGAGAAAGCCATGTCACAAGCAACCGGAAAAATTGTGCAATGTATCGGAGCGGTAGTCGATATCGAATTCCCACGGGAGGCGATGCCTAACGTATACGACGCGCTTAAATTATCAGCAGAAGCGTCGGGCGGTCTAGTTGAGGACGGTCTTACCCTAGAGGTGGAGCAACAACTGGGTGATGGAATAGTTCGTTGT
>QXZO01000174.1:0-8801 GCA_009886305.1 Betaproteobacteria bacterium | reverse complement strand
TATCGCCTTGGGATCGACGGATGGGTTGCGTCGCGGAATGAAAGTAGATGGAACTGGCGCGCCGATTTCTGTCCCTGTTGGACCAGGAACGCTTGGTCGGATTATGGATGTGCTCGGCCGGCCTATTGATGAAGCAGGACCTGTGGAATCTGAAGAGCTCAGACCAATTCACGCGGCAGCGCCCAAGTTTGCTGAATTATCACCTTCTGTTGATCTTCTAGAGACAGGCATTAAGGTTATTGATTTGATCTGCCCATTCGCAAAGGGCGGAAAAGTTGGCCTATTTGGTGGTGCGGGTGTGGGCAAGACCGTGAATATGATGGAATTAATTAATAATATCGCTAAGGCGCACGAGGGCTTGTCAGTTTTTGCAGGTGTCGGAGAAAGAACCCGAGAGGGGAATGATTTTTACCATGAAATGAAAGAATCAAACGTCCTTGATAAAGTTGGTATGGTGTTCGGCCAGATGAATGAGCCTCCAGGAAACCGACTTCGTGTTGCGTTGACGGGCTTGACTATGGCTGAAAAATTCCGAGATGAAGGCAAGGATATTTTGTTCTTCGTTGACAATATTTATCGTTATACATTGGCTGGAACTGAAGTTTCAGCCCTGCTTGGACGTATGCCGTCAGCGGTTGGTTATCAGCCTACACTAGCTGACGAGATGGGAAAGCTTCAGGAACGCATTGTTTCAACTAAAGTGGGCTCGATTACATCAATTCAGGCGGTTTACGTACCTGCTGACGATTTGACCGACCCTTCTCCAGCAACGACTTTTGGGCACTTGGATGCGACAGTTGTATTGAGTAGAGATATCGCTTCGCTAGGTATCTACCCTGCAGTGGACCCGCTTGATTCGACCTCTCGACAAGTGGATCCCAACGTGATTGGCGAGGAGCATTACGAAACAACGCGTGCGGTGCAAGTTACTTTGCAACGCTATAAAGAATTGCGGGACATTATCGCCATCCTCGGAATGGACGAGTTGGCACCAGAAGATAAGCTAGCAGTATCACGGGCGCGAAAAATTCAGCGTTTCTTATCACAACCGTTTCACGTGGCGGAGGTCTTTACAGGCTCTCCAGGCAAGTTTGTGTCTTTGAAGGATACGATTCGTGGATTCAAGATGATTGTTAGTGGTGAGTGTGATGAGCTACCAGAACAGGCATTTTATATGGTCGGCGGAATCGAAGAAGCCTTTGAAAAAGCCAAGACCTTACAATAGAAAAATAAATAAGTATTTCATATAGTTAGCTACTAAGTTTAATCAAAGTTCATTAGGGTCATTATGACAAGCACCATTCAGGTAGAAGTTGTTAGTGCAGAAGAATCAGTCTTCTCTGGAGAGGCGTCTTTCATTGTGGTGCCAGGAGAGCTTGGTGACTTGGGTATCTACCCCAAACATACGCCCCTTATTACAAGGATTAAAGCTGGGTCGATACGAATTCAGACGCTAGAATCGAAAGAGGAGACTGCGATATTCGTTGCTGGCGGAATTTTGGAGGTGCAACCCGGATCAGTGACTGTTATGGCTGATACTGCAATTCGAAGTGATGATTTGGATGAGGCTCGCGCGCTAGAAGCAAAAAAACGCGCAGAGGAAGCACTCAAAGCTTCTACCGATAAGCAAGAAATCGCTACTGTCGAAGCTGAGCTGGCAATGCTCGGTGCTCAACTCGCCGAAATTAGAAAGTTGCGTAAACATTAAAGCTTATGGCGAGGAAAAATAATACTAAAGGCAGCTGGTGCTGCCTTTTTTTATGTCTGTTAAGATAATTGAGCTAACTAATTTTTGAAAATCGAATCCGACTGATGTTAAACACATTAAGACTGCCAAACGTTTTTTTCTTCTTCATTTGTTCTGCTTTTTTGATTGGTTGTAGTGAGCAACCTGGGAATATAAAGATTACTTTTATTGGACCATTGACGGGTGGGGTATCAGCAGGTGGCCTAGGCGGACGCAACTCCGCCGATTTAGCCATAAGTTTACGTAACCAATCATCTGAAAGTAAGTACAAATATGAGCTGGTTTCATTAGATGACGAATGTAAGCCAAATATCGGCGTTCAGGTCGCAACAAAGGCAGCAGCAGATAAAAATATAGTAGCAGGTGTGACTCATTATTGTTCCGCTGTTGCTATGGGTACGGTCGACGTGTATCACAAGTTTGGACTGCCCGTCATTGTCTGGGGGGCCGTGCTTCCAGATATTACTTATGGAAATGATCACCTGGAAATCCACCGTGTTAACGGCACGATGATAAATCAAAATATGGTGGCAGCGGAATTTATGATTGCACAGGGGTTTTCTACCTGGGCAGTTATCCACGACACCACCGATTACGGTAAGGGGCATTTTAAATATTTTGAGAAAGCTTTAATCGAACGAAGTGGGACGATTTTAGGCACATTCGGGGTAAACCCTGATCAGCAAGATTTCACCGCTGAACTTACAAAAATTAAGGCGCTGAATCCGGAGGTGATTTATTTTGGTGGCCTCGCGCCAACAGGTGTTCGGATTCGCGCTCAAATGGATAAGCTTGGCATGGATCAGGTATTCCAGGGTACATCAGGAATTGTATCGGATGCTTTCATAGATGGTGTGGGCGAGTTGGCTGAGGGGGTCCTCGCTTTTCGGGAGGGTGCACCAACGGAGAAGTTGCCTGGCGGAAAAATGTTTATGCAAGCCTATGAGGCACGCGATTTTAATGAGCCCGCGGAAGCCTATGGCGCGTTTGCATTTGCAGCGACCGATCTAATCATCGACGTAATCGAAAAAGTTGGTCCAGACCGAAAGCTAATACGAGAGGAGCTCAACCGTATTCGGGAACACGAGTCGATTGTTGGGCCCATTACTTTCGATAGCCACGGCCAAAATACCATTGCATTAATTACTAAATATGTGATTCAAGATGGGAGCTGGGTACTTTGGGAAGATAGTGAGTACGCATTGGGCAATCGCTCGTTGAAATAACAAGAGTCAGTCGACATAAATGGATCCCGGATTTTTTGCACAATATCTAATAAATGGACTCGTTCAGGGAATAACTTACGCATTAGTCGCCGTTGGCTTCACGTTGTTTTTTGGTGTGCTCGACGTTATTAAATTTTCTCACGGAGACGTTTTAATGCTGGGCGCGTTTACTGCGCTCGCACTATTTTTAGGCTTAGATCAAGTCTCTACCCCTGCGTGGTTATCTTTAGCTATTATATTGTGTATGAGTACGTTGGCTATGGCGCTACTTGGCGCTTTATTGTGTAAATTTTTAGTTCTGCCTCTTAAGGAATCACCCCCTCTAAATACATTGCTGATCACTCTAATGTTTGGATCAGTTATTCGAGAGTCGGTTCGATTGTTTTTCCCCAACGGGTCTAATCCAAAACCGTTTCCGGCATTATTGCCCGAGACCTCAATAAATTGGGGAAATCTTAATTTACGCTTGGATAGTGTCATACTTATTTTTACCGGAGCAATGGCGATTGTCTTAACTCATTTGTTCATTCAGAAGACTCGAATGGGCCTAGCCATAAGAGCAGTCGCTCAGGACGAGGAGACAGCCAGGCTCATGGGTATTAATTTTAATAAGACCGTATTGATGACATTCGCATTAGGTTCGGGCCTTGCGGCGTTATCCGGCATCAGCACAGGACTTTATTATCAAGAGATTAATTTCAGCATGGGATTAATGTTGGGGGTCATAGGGTTTAGCGCTGCTGTAGTAGGAGGACTGGGAAGCATTTATGGAGCGATTGTGGGTGGATTACTTTTTGCGTTTTTACAAACGTTAGGGGCTATATGGTTTAGCGTTCCAGCATATAAGGATGTTTTCGCCTTCACTGTAATCATTATGCTTATGGCATGGCGGCCAACCGGCTTGTTGGCAGATCGCTCAGCGGAGCGCGTGTAATTACTATGTTCGACTTCAAACCAAAACTGGGAATTTTATTGGGGGTGGTATCAAGCGTTGTGGTGCTTTATGGGTTTCTCTACCTAGAGCACGAATGGGAAATTGGTTTGCTGTTGATCGCCCTACCCGTAGCAATTCTGTTTTTGAAGCGGGCGAACATCTTGAGCGATTATCAACAGGCTGCGCGAAGGATGCCCCGATTTACCCTTATTAGTTTTATTATTGGCGTTTTAGTGCTGATCGTTCTTCTGCGCAATGAACATTTTGCCTTATTAATGCTAACGACGGTCTTGTTATATGTAACGGTAAGTCTGGGTTTAACAATTCAGTTTGGATTTGCGGGCTTAGTTAATTTTGCTGCCATCGCGTTTTTCGGTATTGGCGCGTATTCAATGGCGGTCCTAAATCATCACTTCCATGCGTTGCCAGATTTATTAATTATTTTGTTCAGTGGGCTTACCTCTGCACTTTTAGGCGCTTTATTAATCCTGCCAATACTTAGAACCAGAGGTCACTACGCAGCGCTGATCACGATTGCCTTCGGGATTCTTTTGCGCACCTTTTTAGAGGTTAACGACGTTTTTGGAGGGCCGCAAGGCTTAAAAGTAGATGGCCTTGAGATGCTGGGGTGGGACTTTAACGACAGTTTTCCTAGTGTATTAGGTGGTGGATCTTTTTATATGGCATATGCGATCACTGCCCTTTTGTTGGCCGCTGCCGTATATCTTTTGACTCGTTTAATCGAGGCTTCTTGGTTTGGTTTGAATATGGATTCAGTTCGTTTAGATGAGGTTGCTTCTTCCTCTTTTGGCATTAATGCCCCAAGGTGGAAGATAACGGCTTTTATGTTGGGCAATTTTTTTGCTGGATTAGCGGGGGCAATCTATGCCGCGATGTCTGGCTTTATAGCCCCCGCGAGTTTTAATTTTTCCGACTCTTTACTTCTTGTATCCATCGTCCTTCTTGGTGGTATAGGCAATGCTGTGGCAGTGATACCGGCCGCGTTATTGATTGTCGTTTTGCCTGAAAAATTTCAAGTAATCCAAGAGTATCGATTATTACTATTTGGAATTGTGGTTATTTTAATACTCCGGTTCAGACCAAGCGGTCTAATGCCTCGGGGTCTTCGGCAATATTTTCCAGGTAGTTCTACGTGAGGCCGACGGCATTAAAAACGGTAGATTTAACCGTGAGTTTCGGTGGTCTTAAGGCGCTAAATGGTCTGAATTTCGAATTGTGCGAAGGACAGTTTTTGGGGCTCATCGGCCCTAATGGATCAGGTAAAACGACTTTTTTTAATGCGCTTACAGGAATTTATCGACCGGCATCTGGAGCCGTATTTTTGCATGGCAAAGAAATTACTGGAGTATCTCCAAATGAGGTTTACGATTACGGCATAACGCGCACCTTTCAGCGGTTGCGGTTGGCGACTTCTTTATCCGTTCTAGATAATCTTATTATTGGTAATCAGCGTAATTTAAACTTAGGCCTTTGGCGAAACATATTTGATCGCAAGCGTTTTAAGGCTGAATTGAAAAAACAAACGGAAATAGCTGAGGACTTATTGGGCCGTTTTAGTCGTGATTTGGCGGCACTGCTTTTCAAACCTGTCTCCTCACTTTCAATGATCGATCGACGACGGGTTGAAGTATGTCGTGCTTTAATCAGTGAGCCAAAAATTTTGTTGTTGGACGAGCCCTCAGCTGGGATGACACCTGACGAGACTCGCGCGTTAATGGATGAGTTGCAAGATTGGAGAACACAACACCCACTGCTGTCAACCGTATTAATTGAGCACGAAATGGAACTCATTAATAAGGTTTCAGATACCTGTGTAGTACTCAATTACGGCGAAAAAATAGCTGAAGGGACATACTCGGACGTATCGAATAAACCTAGTGTGCGTGCAGCATACTTAGGAGAGGATTGAATTGATGTCGAAGCTTTCCGTATACAATTTAACGGCTGGGTATGATAAGGCAGATGTGGTTAGTAATGTGTCACTTGAAGTTATGGACGGAAAAATCACGTGCTTACTTGGTGCAAATGGCGCGGGTAAAACTACGTTGATTCGAACGATTTTAGGTTTAAACAATATTCGTTCAGGCCGAGTGGCGCTTAATGGCGTAGATATTTCTACATTGGCAACGCATGATATAGCGAGCGAAGGTGTTACGTGCGTGCCAGAGGGTAGAAGAGTCTTTGGAAAGATGACCGTCCTTGAAAACCTACAGGCTGGTGCTTTTTTAGAGGGGGATTCAAAAGTTGTTATGCTGCGATTAAAACAAGTATACGATTTTTTCCCCAAGCTACAAGAAAGGTCTCATCAATTAGCGGGAACGATGTCGGGCGGCGAACAAGCTATGTTGACGATTGGCAGGAGCCTGATGAGTAATCCATCGCTCATGATTTTTGATGAACCATCTCTTGGTTTGTCGCCGTTATTTGTGAAAGAGAATTTTCGTATTATTAGAGATATCAATGAAAAAGGTATTACCGTATTGTTAGTCGAACAAAATGTTCGACAAACATTAGAAATTGCTCATTTTGGCTATGTGTTATCGCAAGGAAAAATTGTAGCAAGTGGGTCAGTGGATTCGTTGAAAAATAATTCCGAGTTGCGCGCGGCCTATTTCGGAAGCGCTTAGTGTTAAGGAGATGGCATTGGGATCAGTTATAGAATTGACTAAGCATTTAGTTCAGATGAACACTATAAACCCTCCGGGGGATGAAGAGGCGTGCGCTCGATTTTTAGGCAATATTTTAGAGAAAGCTAAGTTCTCTGTGTCGCTGCATCCTTTCGGCGAGAAACGAGCGAGCTTGGTAGCTCGGATAGGTGGGAACAGCAGTAAAAAGCCATTGTGCATAACCGGCCACATTGACACGGTTCCTCTGGGCGCCACTTCTTGGACAAAAGATCCGTTCTCTGGCGAGACTGATGCGGGTCGGTTATTTGGTCGCGGCACGAGCGACATGAAATGCGGTGTTGCTGCTTTTGTCACCGCCGCTATTGAGTTATCAGATCGCCTGAGTGGAACGCCTGGTTTGGAGCTGGTTATTACGGCTGGCGAAGAAGTCGGGTGCCAAGGGGCGTTCGATTTAGTGCGTCAACAGGGAGCACTTGGTCGAGCTGGGGCAGTTTTAGTCGGTGAGCCGACTTCTAATTTTCCGTATGTCGGACATAAAGGGGCTTATTGGTTAACTGCGAAGACCCGCGGCGTGACAGCCCATGGCTCCATGCCTAACCTTGGAGATAATGCTGTCTATAGGGCCGCGAAAGCAATTACAGCACTAGAAAATTTTAAATTCTCAAACCCACCACATGAGATGATGGGACAGGCCACTCTTAACGTTGGAATGGTACATGGAGGTCTAAATATAAATTCAGTACCTGATGAGGCGGCCATCTCAATTGATATAAGAAGTGTTCCCACATCCAAGCACAAAGATGTAAGGGATCAATTACAAAAATGTATGGGGCATGACGTAGAGCTGGAGACCTTCATCGATTTGGAAAGCATTTATTCGGAGCCAGATACTCCATGGATTCAGACGGTGTTTGATCTTGTTCAGCCTTATTTGGGATATCGGCCAGAAGCTAAAGTAGCGACTTATTTTACTGATGCTGCCGCGCTCACGCCTGCCTATGGGTCACCACCAACTTTGATTTTAGGACCTGGAGAGGCGAGCATGGCACATCAGACAGACGAGTATTGTGTGTTAGATCGTGTGGAGGCGTCTGTAGATATGTATAAAGATATCATCTCGAACTGGTGTGAAATTTAGGCCCTCACCTGAATATTAAGTAAGCGATGGTTCCTGCAAATTAGGTTATGAATTTTTATTCACTTATTGAAAACGTTGTCCAATTAAAGCCCAAGAATGTGGCAATAAAATTTGGTGATGAATATGGTATCTCATACAGAGAGCTTGGCAATCAAGTATCACGTTATTTAAATGCCTTGAGTGCTTTAGGTGTACGTAGCGGTGATCGTGTTGTTGTTCAAGTAGAAAAAAGCTTGCCCAGTTTACTGCTCTACTTGGCCTGTTTAAAAGGCGGTTATATTTTCGTGCCATTAAATACCGCATACAAGACATCCGAACTGAATCATTTTGTTGTGGACGCGAAACCCAAGCTTTTCATTACGACCATTGAGCGATTCAATGAGGTGACAGCTTTGGTGGCAGATATAAAGACTTGTTCGGCGGTAGTGTTGAGTGGTGGAGATAATCAAGACTTGAGTAGTTTTTCGGCAAGGCAATCGGAATTCGCACCCACTCGAGCGTCAAGCCCGAACGAGGTTGCGGTTATTATTTATACCTCGGGTACTACCGGTCGAAGTAAAGGCGCGATGGTGACACATGATAATCTGATCTCGAACGTAAATGCGCTCATTAAACTTTGGGGTTTTTCCGAGAATGATGTTTTGCTTCATGCGTTACCGGTCTTTCACGTGCATGGGTTATTTATCGCTAACCATTGTGCGTTGACGGTTGGGGCAAAGATGCTTTGGCTCAATAGGTTTAAGGTTGAAGAAGTTGTTGAGGCAATACCAAAATCAACCGTGATGATGGGGGTGCCAACGTTCTACACGCGATTATTAAGTAGTGCTAGTTTGACCAAGAATCTTTGCCGTGCGATGCGGTTGTTTATTTCTGGATCGGCTCCCTTGTTAACGGAAACTCACGAATTATTCGAGCAAACAACTGGCCACACAATTTTAGAGCGTTACGGCATGTCTGAAGCAGGAATGATTACAAGTAACCCTTATCATGGGGTACGTAAAATTGGCACGGTCGGTCGGGCCTTACCGGGGGTTAGCGTTCGTATTGTAGATGATGTTGATGTGAGTGTTTCACAGGGGGATACTGGACACATACAGATCAAAGGGCC
>QXZO01000173.1:12524-14464 GCA_009886305.1 Betaproteobacteria bacterium | reverse complement strand
TAAATTTCTAGATCACGTGGTGTACAACCAGAGCCTGGTCAACAACGAAGTTGCAGCATGAGTAAGTCTTCCGATATCAAAGACGCTGTTAAACACTCGATCGAAGCTTACTTTAAAGACCTGGAGGGCGAAAACGCACACGGAGTCTATGGCATGGTGATCGAGTCGGTCGAAAAAGCACTCTTCGAGGAAATCCTGAGACGCACAGAAGGCAATCAGAGTGAAGCCGCGCTTATGCTTGGGATCAACCGCAATACGCTTAGAGCCAAAATGAAAAAATTTAAATTCCTTTGATCAATCAAAAACCATATCTAGAAAAATAAAAAATGTCATTATCTAAACAAGCCCTGATAAGCGTCTCTGATAAAACCGGAGTGATCGAATTCGCTGAATCACTAGAAAAAATCGGTTACAACATTCTATCCACTGGCGGAACAGCTAAAGCACTTTCCGCAGCGGGTATCGCAGTAACCGAAATTGGAAACTACACTGGGTTCCCCGAAATGCTGGATGGCCGAGTGAAAACACTCCATCCAAAAGTCCATGCTGGCATCTTGGCAAGACGTGACCTCGACCAACATGCTGCATCATTAAGAGAACACGAGATACCAACAATCGACCTGGTTGTCGTCAACTTGTACCCCTTTGCTGCAACGGTGGCTATGCCAGACTGCAGTCTTGAAGATGCTATCGAAAATATTGATATAGGCGGGCCGACAATGGTCAGAGCCGCGGCTAAAAACTGGGAGCATGTGGGAGTGATTACCCGTCCAGAAGACTATCACACGGTTCTGGCTGAGCTAACAGATTCACCCACAGGAAGCCTTTCTCGAGAAACGCGATTCGCACTTTGCCGCCAAGCATTTTCACACACAGCAGCATATGACTCCAATGTAAGCAACTACCTTACAGCAACGGATATACAAGGGAAGCAAACGAATTTTCCGGAGCAGATAAATCTTAATTTTCATAAAAGCGAGGATCTTCGGTATGGCGAAAACCCTCATCAACAGGCAGCCTTCTATAAAGACTTGTCTGCTATCCCCGGATCAATAGCAGATTACAAACAAATTCAAGGTAAAGAACTCTCGTATAACAATATTGCGGACTCCGATGCGGCTTGGGAATGCGTCAAAAGTTTTAACGGTCCTGCTTGCGTCATTGTCAAACATGCGAATCCATGTGGAGTAGCAATAGGAGAAAATGCACTGAAAGCATACCAAAAAGCTTTTAGTACTGATCCTACCTCTGCATTCGGTGGCATTATCGCCTTTAATACTGCGGTAGATAAACATACTGCTTCTGTAATTGGCAACCAGTTCGTTGAAGTGGTGATAGCACCAAACTTTTCTGATGAAGCTAAAATTTGTTTCTCCGAAAAGAAAAATGTCCGATTGCTCCAAATCAACTTGAATCGCACCCTAAATGAACATGACTATAAACGCGTTGGTGGGGGTATCTTAGTTCAAAATTCTGATGCGAAGAACGTACTTGAAGAGGATCTGAAAATTGTCACAAAAATCAAACCCTCTGAAAAACAAATGACGGATCTAATGTTTGCTTGGCGCGTAGCAAAATTCGTAAAATCAAATGCCATAGTATTCTGTGGCGACGGCATGACCTTAGGTGTAGGGGCTGGCCAAATGAGCCGCATAGACTCAGCAAGAATAGCCTGCATTAAGGCAGAGAATGCAAATCTAAACCTCTCGAATTCAGTCGTTGCGTCAGATGCATTTTTTCCATTTCGAGACGGTCTAGATGTGCTGAAAATCGCTGGAGCTAACGCAGTCATCCAGCCTGGCGGCAGCTTAAGAGATGATGAAGTTATTGCTGCGGCAAACGAACATGGTATTGCTATGGTTTTAACTGGAACGCGTCACTTCAGACACTAAGATGAATAATCACGGTAAATACATAGGCTACCGATTTCATACAGGAGA
>QXZO01000173.1:0-12514 GCA_009886305.1 Betaproteobacteria bacterium | reverse complement strand
AAGATCCTCGTTATTGGAAGCGGCGGCAGGGAACATGCGCTGGCCTGGCGTCTTGCTCAATCTCCACGAGCATCTAAGATATTTGTATCTCCGGGAAATGCAGGAACATCCCTTGAAGACGGAATAGAAAATGTGTCTCTGCACAAAATCGATGATTTGATCGATTTCGTGATCTCAGAGAATATTGACATGACTATAGTCGGTCCTGAGGCACCACTAAGCGAAGGCATTGTTGATGCATTCAAAGCCAAAGAACTTATGATTTTTGGCCCAGTAGCAGCTGCGGCTCAACTTGAAAGCTCAAAAGATTTCGCTAAACAATTTATGAAAAATCATAATATTCCAACCGCTGAATACAGCACCTTCACCGAGCCGAATGAAGCCCACAAATACATCTCTGCGAAAGGGGCTCCAATCGTTGTTAAGGCGGATGGTTTAGCAGCAGGCAAAGGTGTTGTTGTAGCTATGACAGAACAAGAGGCGCATGACGCCGTAGATATGATGCTCGTAGACGACGGCATGGGTGTAGCGGGAGCGAAAGTCGTCATCGAAGAATTTTTATCCGGTGAGGAAGCTAGCTTCATTGTAATGATTGACGGGGAGCACATTCTTCCACTAGCGACGAGCCAAGACCACAAAAGATTACTCAATGATGACAAAGGGCCCAATACCGGAGGTATGGGTGCTTACTCACCAGCGCCGGTAGTGTCCCCAGAAATACATGATAAAACCATGAAAGAAGTAATTGAACCTGTCCTTAATGGTATGAAGGAAGCAGGAACCCCTTTTGTTGGATTCCTATATGCAGGCTTAATGATTTCCCCCGATCAAACAATTAAAGTGCTTGAATTTAATTGTCGCCTTGGTGATCCGGAAACCCAACCAATCATGATGCGTCTAAAAAGTGATTTAGTCACTCTGATAGAGCATGCGCTAACGGGTAAATTAAATGAGGTTGAATCAAGTTGGGATCAAAGAACAGCATTAGGCATAGTCCTGGCAGCTAAAGATTATCCTCAATCACCACGAAAAGGCGATATCATCATGATCCCACCCAAAGACAATGCCAGCGTGCATGTCTTTCATGCGGGTACCGCTCTTATTGACAATCAACTTGTCACTAATGGTGGCCGCGTTCTATGTGTAACAGCCTTAGGGGTAAACGTAAACCAAGCCCGTGAGCGGGCGCTAGAGGCCTCAGACCGAATCACCTTCGCTGATAAACAATATCGGACCGATATTGGTTCTCGAGCAACCAAAAATTGACGGCTATGATAAAAGTTAGTCCGGTAAAAGAATTTTTCACATCACTTCAAGATAATATCGTTCAAGAAATAGAAGAGCTTGATGGTAAGTGCTTTATTAACGATACATGGCATAGAGAGTCCGGCGGTGGGGGCACTAGCCAAGTCTTGGAAGATGGCAACTTGTTCGAACGCGCCGGGGTCAACTTTTCTCATGTCTTTGGGGACCAATTACCACCATCCGCTACCACAGCGCGCCCTGAGTTAGCAGGCCGATCGTTCGAGGCTATGGGCGTCTCAGTCGTACTTCATCCCCGCAATCCTTATGTACCAACCGTACACATGAACGTTCGCTTTTTCTTTGCAGAAAGAAAATCTAAAGAACCTGTTTGGTGGTTTGGTGGCGGTATGGACTTGACCCCCTACTATGGATTTGATGAAGACTGTATTCATTTTCACGAGACCTGCAAGGCGTCACTTGACCCTTTTGATAAAGCGTTACACCCCAAATTTAAAAAATGGTGCGATAGCTACTTTTATTTAAAACATCGCCAAGAACCCAGGGGTGTTGGTGGTATATTTTTTGATGATCTATCAACGCCCGACTTTAATACGTGCTTTTCAATAACTCGAAGTGTAGGAGAACATTTTTTAAATGGCTACATGCCGATTGTCAGAAGACGTCAAGGCATACCGTTTGGCGATAAAGAAAAAGATTTTCAAGCGTATCGACGAGGTCGTTACGTGGAATTTAATTTAGTGTTTGATCGCGGAACTCTATTTGGCCTTCAATCAGGCGGACGAACAGAATCAATCTTGATGTCCATGCCACCCAACGTAAAATGGCGTTATAACTGGCGCCCAGAAAGCAATACCGCAGAAAAAGCATTATATGAAAAGTATTTAATCGGTAAAGATTGGGTCTAGGGATTACGAAAAGATACACCCCATCTATACATGACTAAAATTTAAGTCAGTTGCCTTCGCCCAGATAAGAGGAGCGTATTTGAGAGCTGTGAAGTAATTCCTTAGATTCACCAGTTATGGATAACTCTCCACTCTCCATCACGTACGCTCTTTGACTTGACTCTAGAGCTAAGCGAGCATTTTGTTCGACTAGTAGGATTGTGACTCCCGTTTTAGACACGCCACGAATAACTTCAAAAATCTTTTCAACCATAATCGGCGCCAAGCCCATCGAGGGCTCGTCTAACAATAATAATTTTGGTCTCGACATGAGAGCCCGGCCAATTGCCAACATTTGTTGCTCACCACCCGACAACGTCCCACCAGTTTGACGCCGCCGCTCTTTTAATCTTGGAAAAAATTCGTACATCTGTGTCAAATCCAAATCTTGCTCCTGCTGACTGTTACCAAGGTAAGCACCCATGAGAAGGTTTTCTTCAACCGTCAAACGACCAAAAACACCTCTACCCTCTGGCACCATTGAAATACCACGTTTCACACGATCAAAAACGGGTCTACGAGTAATATCTATATCGTTAAAATAAACGCTACCCGTATGTGGCAGCACGCCAGCTATAGCATTAAGCATCGAGCTCTTGCCGGCGCCATTAGCGCCAATTAAAGCAACTGTTTCACCTTCTTCAACTCTTATATCAACACCTCTCACCGCACGAATACCCCCGTATCTTACGTCTAGCGACTGAGCCTCCAAGAAACTCATGGTAGCTCTCCACCAATATAAGCTTGTATAACTTTCGGATCTGTCCGAACGAGTTTTGGCACATCCTCAGCTATCTTTTGACCATAATCCAAAACGGCAACTCGATCACACAAATTCATGATGAGCTTGACGTCATGCTCAATCAATAATACGGATACCCCGTCGTTTCTAATTGTATGAATCAAAACTTTTAACTCTTCTGTCTCGGTAGCATTCATCCCGGCCGCCGGCTCATCTAAGGCTAATAATTTTGGTTTCGTAGCGAGAGCTCGTGCAATCTCCAATCTACGCTGGTCTCCATAGGATAAATTACGCGCAAGATTGTCAGCTTCCGTCAAAATACCAACGTAGTCCAACCACTTCATTGAGTGTGTCCGAATCATTTTCTCTTCATGCCTAGCCGATTTAGTATTGAAAACCGCACCAAATGATCCCGTCGATGTCCTGGCATGCATCCCGACCATGACATTTTCCATTACTGTCATATTTTGAAACAGTCGAATGTTTTGAAATGTTCGTGCGATACCGGCCGTAGCAACTTGGTGAGGTTTTCGACCAACAATAGATTGTGCGTCAAATTTGATGTCACCGTGATTCGGCAAATAAACACCAGTTATAACATTGAATAAAGTTGTTTTCCCTGCACCATTAGGTCCAATCAAACCATATATTTCACCTTCGTTAATCGTTAATGAAACATTATTTAACGCTTGCACTCCACCAAAGTTTTTATTGATTTTTATTAGTTCTAATAACGGCATATGAATGACAATCTAATCTTTAGCAATGTCCGGCTTTGTCGTTGTTCGCCGCTTTGGCGCCGGCCAAAGACCTGTCGGCCGGATTAGCATTACTAAAATCAGCGCTAAACCGAACAGCAACATGCGAAGCGCTTCAGGGTCAATATAAACATCCCCAAAGAGCGTTTGTTGAATTGGTGATGCGGTTGACCTTAGAATTTCTGGAAGTACCGTAAGTAAAATGGCACCGAGTAATACCCCATAAACATGCCCCATGCCACCCAAAACTACCATACATAAAACCATAATTGACTCGAGCAACCCAAAACTTTCTGGGCTTACAAACCCCTGAAGACTCGCAAACAGGCCACCTGCGATACCGCCAAACATAGCCCCTAGGGCAAATGCCAAAAGCTTTACGTTACGCGTATTGATACCCATAGCCTGAGCCGCTAATTCATCCTCTCTAATTGCTAACCATGCGCGACCAATTCTTGATTTCTCAAGCCGTACACAGATAACAACTGTCATAAACAAAAGTACAAGCAAGACATAATAGTAAATATGGACACCTGAGAGTGAAATCCCCAACAGCTCATGAGTTTTAGTTAGATCAGCCCCCCCAATGCTTATCGGATCAATTTTATTAATGCCGATTGGTCCATTGGTTACATTAACTGGGTGATCAAGGTTATTCAAAAAAATTCGAATAATCTCCCCGAACCCTAGAGTAACGATCGCCAAATAATCTCCTCTTAGTCGCAGTGTCGGCGCGCCAAGCAAAACACCAAAGAGAGCTGCCATCCCGGCACCAATAGGTAATATCGCCCAAAAAGGTAGGTGCAAATCAAACTGCGGAGAAGCTAGGAGTGCCCAAGTGTAGGCGCCCACGGCGTAAAACGCGATATACCCTAAATCCAACAAACCTGCGAAACCCACGACTATATTCAAACCCAAAGCCAGCATGGCGTAAATCAGCGCAAAATCAAGGATGCGAACCCATGTTCGGCCCACGGTATTACTTAGAAGAAAAGGCAAGACCGCTAACGCCACAAAGAGCAGAATATAACCGCAAAATAATGCCCTTCTATTACCCTTGAATTTACACCATAAATCATGCACAAAATGCTTCATGCACGCTCCGATACTCGCTCACCCATAATTCCCGTAGGCCTGAAAACCAACACAACAATCAAAACAACAAATGCAAACACATCCTGATAATGACTACCTAAGAATCCACCAGTAAGGTCGCCAATATAACCAGCGCCAATGCTTTCAATGAGGCCTAGCAATAGCCCCCCAAGAACGGCTCCTCCCAGATTTCCGATACCACCAAGTACCGCAGCAGTAAAAGCTTTAAGTCCCAACATAAAGCCCATCGAGTAATGGACCACACTGTAGTTACCGGCGATCAAAATTCCTGCTACGGCAGCTAATCCTGCTCCTATCATGAACGTTATAGAAATTATTTTGTTCACATTAATCCCCATCAACCCAGCCACGCGCTGGCTCTCAGCAGTGGCACGCATAGCGCGCCCCAGCTTTGTAAAATGCACAATAGCGAGTAGTCCAGTCATAAGCACAGCTGATATCGAAATAATAAATATCTGGACACTAGTGATGCTCGCACCAAACACTTCAAAAGTTTCCGTAGGAAATATTTGAGGTACTGTTTTATATTTACGACCCCATATAATCATAGCGATATTCTGCAGCAGAATTGATATCCCGATCGCAGTTATCAAAGGTGCCAGTCGAGGAGCATTCCTCAGCGGCCTGTAGGCTAAGCGCTCAATAAAAAAAGCTAGCGACATACATACAAGTATTGCAGCGGCTCCTGCTAATAAGATCGTCACTAATGGGTGCATTTCAGGAAATACTGATAGCAGCATGGATACAACGGCGAGTGCGATCATGGCACCAATCATTACAACTTCACCATGCGCAAAGTTAATAAGCCCAAGTATGCCGTACACCATGGTGTAGCCCAAAGCTACCAACGCGTATACGCTACCGAGAACCAATCCATTTAAGATTTGTTGAGCGAATATATCCATCGCGCTACCTTGCTATCTTGACCAATTTCAACTCAAACAAAAAGATGCATAAGTCAATTAATCAGCGCCTCCGATTGTCTCAACGTATTGCCATGTTCCATCAACAACCTTATAAAGACTTATGTTGCCGCCCTTCAAATCTCCACGCTCATCAAAGCGTACTCGTCCCGTAACACCTGGGAAATCGGTATTTCGAAGGAACGGCAAGTAAACTACCGGATCTGTTGAATTCGCACGCATCATTGCGTTAATCATGACAAACGTCGCGTCATAAGCGTAAGGAGCGTAAAGCTGAATATCCTCTTGATAAGTTTGCTTAAATTTTTCCCTAAATTCTTTACCTCCAGCCATTTGGTCTAAAGGCAACCCAGGAGATGACGCATATGCACCCTCACCCTCAGCTCCCGCCAACACCATAAATTGCATAGTCTGTACTCCGTCGCCGGCTAGGAACAAGCTCGTTAAACCGAGATTTTTAATTTGCTTCATCATAGGGCCGGCTTGAGAATCCATTCCCCCATAAAAAATTAAATCTGGATTTAGCCCTTTTATTTTTGTCAAAATCGCCGTGAAATCGGTTTTTGTAATGTCGGTAAATTCCCTAGTCAAAATCTTACCGCCAGCATCTTTAATAGCTGATTCAAACTCATCAGCCAGACCTTTTCCATAAGCGCTTCGATCATCAATAATTGCTATTCCCTCGGCGCCGAGACTCTTGACTGCATAATCACCTAAAACTTTACCCTGCTGCTCATCGTTCGCCATGACTCGGTGAGCCGTTTGGTAGTCTTGGTGGGTGTAACTAATAGCCGTAGCTGAAGGCGAAACTTGAGGTATGCCAGAGTTAAAATATATGGTTGAAGCGGGGATGGTTGTTCCAGAGTTTAAATGTCCAACGACTCCTACTATGTTAGAGTCAACTAGCTTCTGAGCAACCACTGTAGCCTTTTGCGGATTAGCTTCGTCATCCTCCGACAACAGCCTAAATTGGACCGGTACTCCGCCAATCACCAGGTCTAGCCCATTAGCCTCTTCTATGGCCAGCTCAGCTCCTCGCTCATTATCCTTTCCAAGGTGAGAAATAGAACCAGTGAGTGGGCCAACGTGTCCGATGTTAATAATTTTTTTTCCATCGCTAGTCTCGGTTTCTGCGCCGCATCCCGAAACAATCAATGCCGCTACGAATATCGCAAATGAACGTTTCACTATCATTTTCTCGTCTCCTAAATTTTATCTCAATCGAGGTCTCGATTGCCTTACAGGCACAAGTTAATACTAACAGTGGTAAACGCCTTGTCAATTTTTGATTAACATATCAAGACAAGCATCCGAAAAAAAACCGGCCCTTAGCCGGTTTCTTTAAATCTATTATGTCTTAAAGAGACATTATCCACTCAGCAAGTAGCTTCGCTTCATCATCGGTAACGGGGTTTGGTGGCATCGGTATCGGGCCCCACTTACCCATACTGCCATTTTTAATGGACTTGATAAGTCTCTCTACCGTTATCTCCCCCCCCTTTGGGTCTTTACCCTTGGCAATTTCCTTATAGGCAGGGCCTACTAATTTTCTATCCACCGCGTGACAACTCAAACAGTTTTTACTCTTTGCTAATGCTTCAACCTCATTCGCCTGCGCGCTTGAAATGAAACTTAAACCAAAGGCTACGAGGCAAGTTACAACAACTTTCTTCATTTTAATGCTCTCCCTTCCGTTCACTACAAGTTGGTCTGTCTTAAGCCTTTGCCGCAAGCGCGACATTGACATTACTAAACGCTAAATTAACCAACAAACAATAAATTTTTTCGACTTGAATAAAGTCAAATTAATTTACAACAATTGTAACATCCAATTATCGTTAAACACCAACACAAATGCCAGCTACCCAACGGTAAATATAAAATCCAATAATAAACCTATAAATATAATGCTACCTACGGAATTATTATGCCGAAATGCTCTAAAACACCCCTGCCGAGATCGTGACTTTATCATAGGGTACTGCATCGCCATAGCGACGACCGAGCAAAATAAACCTATGAAATAAAGCATACCTAAGCCGCCCATAATTCCAACTGAACACATCACCACAGCAAAGGCGAATTGAAAAAATATAATCCATAAAACATCAAGCTTCCCAAATAATATTGCTGTCGTTTTAACCCCTATTTTCAAATCATCATCACGATCAACCATGGCATATTGCGTGTCATAAGCAAGCACCCAAAAAATATTGCCCAACATAGTAACTAGAGCCACTAATGGGACATGGTTGACGGTGGATGCCCAAGCCATAGGAATCCCAAAGCCAAATGCAATACCTAGGTAGGCCTGGGGTATCGAAATATATCTCTTCGCATACGGATAACTGATAACAAGAAACAACGCTAAAAATGACAGCTTGATTGTCAATAGGTTAAGCGTTAGCACTAAGCCAAAAGCCACTATCGAAAACAAGGAAGCTATAAGCAAAGCCTCCCATGGAGCGATTTCTCCGTTGGCTAATGGTCGGCTAGCCGTTCGTTTAACTTTAGAATCAAAATTTCGATCAGCATAATCGTTAACGGCACATCCCGCGGATCGCATGAGAATAGTACCGAGCACATAAGTAAAAAAAACCTTGGCGTCCGGCAACCCTTCTGAAGCCATCCACAGTGCCCATAGAGTTGGCCAAAGGAGTAAAAAAATACCCACTGGCTTATCAATGCGTATTAACCTCGAGTAAGCAGATAAGCGCTTACATAATTTATGTAACATATCACTACACCTCGGAGAATTTTTCTCGCGATCCATACCACCGATCAATATGTCGCTCCGCCAACTCAGCGTGATTCGTTAAAAGATCCGGCGCAAGATGCCTAGCCTTTGCTAAGAGCAACACGTCTCTTTCTGGATCAGCGTAGCGAAGCATCGGTAACCCAGACTGTCGAGCTCCTAATATTTCACCAGGGCCTCTAAGCTGAAGGTCAGCCCTAGCAACTTCAAAACCGTCTATGTTTTCATAAATGATCTTTAATCGGGATCGGGCAGTATCTGTCAATTTTGAGCTATAAAGAAGAATGCATGTGCTGGCGCCGGACCCTCGGCCAATACGCCCTCTCAATTGGTGTAATTGAGATAGCCCCATTCTCTCAGCATTCTCAATAACCATTACCGTGGCATTTGGCACATCGACTCCAACCTCAATCACTGAAGTGGCAACTAGCAGGTGGATATCACCGCGAGTAAACTCACCCATAACCTTGGCTTTTTCTTGGCTTTTCATTCGACCATGCACAATACCAATATTAAGATTTGGAAATTGGGCTTGAATTAACTCGTGGGTCTGAATAGCCGTTTCCAATTGTAACGTCTCAGACTCTTCTATAAGAGGGCAGACCCAATACACTTGTTGGCCCGATTGGCATGTGTCTTGGATCCGCTGAAAAACCTCCTCCCGCCGGCTATTACTAACAAGCTTAGTCGTTATCGGAATACGGCCAGGTGGCAGCTCATCAATCACTGAAACATCCAGATCCCCGAAAAAACTCATAGCTAAAGACCGAGGTATAGGCGTGGCACTCATCATTAACTGATGCGTTTGATTTAATTTATCAGCCCCTTTATCAACTAGCGCTAACCTTTGTTTTACCCCAAAGCGATGTTGTTCATCAATAATAACTAATCCCAAATTTTTAAATACAACATCGCCCTGAAAAAGCGCATGGGTTCCAACGACAATATGGGCAACTCCGGATTTAATCTTTTCGGTCGCTTGGTTTCGCTCCGATTTCGTAAGGCTTCCTGTTAACCGCTCAACGCTTATACCCAGAACCGTTAACCAATCTTCTATTTTCTTAAAGTGTTGCTCAGATAGAATTTCAGTCGGAACCATTAAAGCCACTTGATATCCTGCGTCAATAGCTTGTAGCGCTGCTAAAGTGGCAATTACCGTCTTGCCGCTTCCAACATCACCTTGCAATAAGCGTCTCATTGGTAAGCATTTAGACATATCTGCCTGAATTTCAGATAGCGCTCTTTCTTGAGCATTTGTGAGCTTAAAACCCAGTCGAGAGAAAAACAACTCCATCCTTTGGTTAACTGGGGACATTATTGGTGCCGAATACAATTCGCGTTTATCGTAATTCTTTCGCATGATCAGCTGCTGCGCTAATAGTTCGTCAAAACTTAAGCGTGCCCAAAATTCGCTTCGACGATCTTGAAGTAAAGCAGGATCCACATCAGCCTGAGGCCAATGGAGAGTTTTTACAGTTTCAAAAAAACTTGGCAGTCCAAGCTCATGCAAATGAAAAGGCAAAAGCGTATCACTGTGATCTGCAACGGCAAATGCACGCGAAACCGCCTTACGAATCGATGCCTGACCTAATCCCTTGGTCGTTGCATAAACTGGAGTCAATGTTGTTGGCAGTTCATCCTCGGCACTTATTTTTTTGTACCGCGGATGCACCATCTCTCTTACACGTTGGCGATTCATCCTGAACTCGCCGACCACCCTTATGCGAACACCAGCCTCTAACATTCGTTGTTGGCTAGGATAGAAATTTAAGAAGCGAAGCGAAGCAATACCAGTTGCATCCTCAACTGAAACTACTAATTGTCGCCTCGGGCGGAATTCAACTTTCGCCTGAATCACGGTAACCTCTATTTGGACCGGCTCGCGCTGTGGTGCCTCAGCAATCTTAAAAACGCAGGTCTCATCTTCATATCTGACGGGGAAAAAAGTCAGTAGGTCCTCTGAGCGAGATATCCCTAACTTAAGCAGCTTTCCACGAACGGCTGGAGTTGCAATCTTTTCAAGATCACTAGATTGCAAAAGAGAATTTACGGCACGATTTTTCATATGTTTCCAAGGATTTTTTTCGAAAAAACCTAACGAGTAGCAATTACATCCACTTCAATTAATCCGCCTTTTGGTAAACACGACACTTGGACCGCTGAGCGAGCGGGATAGCAATCTGACGTAAACAAACTGTCCATAATTTTGTTTAATGCGTCAAAGTAAGCCAAATCAGTCATGAAAATTGTGAATTTCACAACATCATTCAGTTTAAATTCGGCCTCTTCCAAAATCGACTGAATATTCGTAAAAACCTGATCCGCTTGCGCTGCAAAAGTCGCCAGCAGGAGCCCTGACTTAGGATCTAAGCCCAACTGACCAGATATATAAAGCGTTGAACCCGCCTGCACGCCTTGCGAATAAGCGCCCAAAGCGGCCGGTGCGCCACTCGTTTGAATTGTTCGATTAGCCATAAAGTTCTCCTGGGTATAATATTGTGCGGCACAAAAAATGGACACTGGACCAAAACCCTTCAAATTCGAGTGAGCAACGCGCCAGATATGGTTTTCGTTTTAAAAATAGCAGATTTCTAAAGACGAACAAATAAGTCCTAAGATCCTGAATGCATATTAACTCCCAAGATACTCATAAACAAAATATCGCTGCCCTCACAATTGCAGCGATTGGCGTTGTTTTTGGAGATATTGGTACTAGCCCGATATATACTATTCGAGAAGTATTCAGTCCGCGATACGGTATCACGCCAAGCACAGATAATATCTTGGGGTGTTTATCACTTATATTTTGGGCGCTCGCCCTGGTTGTATCGATCAAGTACGTATTCTTCATGCTTAAAGCTGACAATCGTGGTGAAGGCGGCATGATGGCGCTACTGGCGCTTGTGCTGAAGGCAACAGAGAAAAAACCCAAAAAACGCTTTTTTTTGATCGCGCTCGGGCTATTTGGCGCGGCACTTTTCTATGGTGATGGAATTATAACTCCCGCTATCTCAGTATTATCCGCAGTCGAAGGGCTAGGGGTAGCGACTCCAACCCTACAACCCTACGTTATACCGATCACGATTGTGATCGTGATTCTTCTTTTCATGCTGCAACAACGTGGGAGCGGTGGAGTTGGCGCTCTCTTTGGCCCGGTAACGGTCGTGTGGTTTGGTGTTCTTGGGTTTTTAGGTTTAATTAATCTTGGGCTGGATCTTTCGATCTTCAAAGCACTAAACCCAGCCTATGCTGTCCAGTTTTTCATTACAAATAAAATCTTTGGATTTTTGGCCATTGGAGCTATCGCGTTAGCGGTCACCGGGACTGAGGGTATCTACACCGATATGGGGCACTTTGGTCGCAAGCCGATAAGAATTGCGTGGACTCTGTGGGTTTGGCCTAATTTATTGCTTAATTATTTTGGTCAGGGTGCGCTCATACTCGCGCAACCAGAAACACTATCCCATCCTTTTTACAACATGGTGCCTGCATGGGGACTTTATCCGCTGATAGGGATGACGACTATCGCGACAGTAGTTGCCTCACAAGCGGTTATATCAGGTACCTATTCATTGACAAGACAGGCAATTCAACTGGGTTATTGTCCGAGACTAGATGTGTTTCATACTTCGGAGAGCGAAATTGGACAAATCTACATGCCATGGATTAACTGGATGCTTTTAGCGGCCGTTTTATTACTAATTCTCTCGTTTGGCTCATCTAGTAATCTGGCCGGAGCATACGGTGTAGCTGTTACGGGAATGATGGCTATCGATACTGTGATGGCCTACTTTGTAGTCACTCACTTGTGGGGTTGGCGTCGATGGTATGCATTACCAATAGCGGTAATTTTTCTGATGTTCGATTTAGTTTTGTTCTCGGCAAATTCTGTCAAAATTCTCCACGGTGGCTGGTTTCCTTTCACAATTGGGTTGATATTATTTACATTATTCACAACTTGGTACAAAGGACGTCAAGGACTCGCTCGAGAACTAGCCCCTGATGCGCTA
>QXZO01000172.1 GCA_009886305.1 Betaproteobacteria bacterium | reverse complement strand
GCGCATAAGTCGCTGATAGAGGTTAAGGTGTCCGATGAGGAATTGACGAGGCGGAGAAGTAATTGGAAACAACCTGAGCCGAGATTCAAGCGTGGGTTACTTGCGAAATATGCTTATCTAGTTTCGACCGCCTCAAAGGGTGCTGTCACTGATAGTTTTGATTAGAAATCTAAAAAAATAAAAAAACCACCCTCGAGGTGGTTTTTTTATGCCAGCGCATCCGGCACCAGCATTTTTTGAAGTTGAAGAATTTGGTCTTTTAGTAGTAGTTTGCGTTTCTTCATCCGTCGTATTTGTAATTCGTTAGGTTGATGCGATTGGTTTAGTGCTGTAATCGCTTCATCCAAGTCTCGGTGCTCTTCAGTCAGTGCCGCGATTTTATTTTTCACAATTGCAATCGAGTCGAATATTTCTGCCATAAGCTTTTTTAATATCTGTAGATCAGAATGCTCCCTGGAGCGGCTGTGTCCAAAGTTTCCAGAAGATGAGGTGGGTATTTGCGACTATCGTGCTTAAGCGCTCGTGCATGGGCGCTGTAGCGGCCATACCAAATTTTTTTTGTCGAATAGGGGTTTCATATCCTGGTCGATCTAGCTCCGATGACCGGTTATTGTCTCATCCGTATCAGCAATATCAACAGTACTATTTTCTGGACTGCTCAGTTTCGTGATGATTTCTTTGTCGCTGATCGCAAACGAGACTGGCGTATGTCCAAGCATAGTCAGGCTGATCAAAATGTTCAATAAAGTAAGTTTTGTTGGCACTTGATGCGATCCTCGATATTGATTGGCTTTTTAATTCTGTGGAAAGGATACAGTAAAAAAGCCTTTGAACTGACTCGTTTCCCATAAAAAAAACCCCCCAGGGGGAGGGGGGCTAAGAGATTTCTCTTTAGGGAGGAGGTAATTAAAGAGATACCAAGGCAGTTAAATAAAACTTATGTAACTGCGATAGAAGGAATAGTATTTTTATTCTTAAATAAACACAATACACCTAATATGAATATAATATATTCCATAAATATACCATATACTAATTTTAATCAAAACGTTCCTATTAAGGCTCGGAAATGACTAATATGTTGCGAACCAAAAAAAAAGCCCTCACTAGTGAGGGCTTATAAAATTTCTCTTTTTGGAGGAGGAAATCAAAGAGAACAGATTTAAAGTTATATTAATTGTTGCGCTGCGTCAATATTTATTTTAGACATTTATATTCTTTTACATTGACTAATAGTGATAATTGAATATTATATATTCAATATTGTTATATATAGGTCGTTTTATGGATAGATTTAAGTTGATGAAGCTCTTTGTGCGTATCGTCGAGACGGGGAGCTTCTCTGCTGTGGCAAGAGAGTTGGAAATGTTGCAGCCTTCGGTAAGTAAGCACATGAACATGTTGGAGCAAAGCCTTGGGGTTCGTTTGTTGAATAGAACCACTAGAAAAATATCGCTCACGGATGCAGGTAGGGAATACTTTGAGCGTTGTCAGCGAATCATTGATGACGTGAATGAGCTTGAAACTGAGGTGCTTGGGTTACAGAATAAACCCACTGGCACTCTTCGAATTAGTAGTCCTGTTGCTTTTGGTCAAATTTATATGCTTCCGTTACTTCTTGCATTTAGGAATCAATATGAAGGTATGGGGGTCGATCTATCCTTAGATGATCGTTATGCTGACCTTGTGCAAGAGGGGTTTGATGTTGCTATCCGATTTGGTGAGCTTGAAGATTCTCAGTTGGTTGCGCGTCATATCGGGAGTAGTGCTCGCGTTTGCGTAGCGTCCACATCGTATTTGTCGAAACATGGTGTGCCTCAAGCACCGAATGAATTAAAAAACCATAACTGTATTACCTATACTCATCTCTTTTCTAGCGTCTGGCCTTTCCGTGATGCTAAAGGTCTCGTATCCATTAAAGTTGGAGGTAACTTCCGAGCTAATAGCGGGTACGCGATTAGGGATGCCGTCATGAATGATGTAGGCATCGCCCTAGTGCCTGCCTTACTTGTCAAAGAGGAAATAGAGAGCGGTACTCTAGTCTCAATTTTGAACGATTATGCTCCGGATCCGATCAGAATATCAGCTGTTTATCCTTCGACTCGTTTGATTCCTCGTAAGGTTAAGCTCTTCGTTGATTTCATCAAAGATGAGTTCGTAAAGATTCCTTTATTGCATCCGAGTAAGCCATCCAGGCCGGTTCCACGGCTAAGGTCTAAGCCAGGTGTCGTAGTTGACGTGAGTCAATAACGATATTGTTGCTGTAATTAAAAACTCAGTTAAACTGGCGATCAAAAGTCGTGTGACGTATGTCTATCAGCGAGGGGTGAAAAAATCGTTTCATTTGAATCCAACAGAAAGTAAAGAGTTATATGAGTAAAAAAGCAACACCATACACCGCGGATGATATTGAAATACTCGAGGATTTATCGCCCATCCTTCATCGTCCAGGTATGTACACTGATCCGGTTAATCCGAATCATGCGCTGGTAGAAGTCATCGACAACTCCTCAGACGAGGGGCTTGCAGGATATGCAAAAAATGTGGAGATCACAGTTTATGAGGATGGGTCTGCTGAAGTCGTTGATGACGGAAGAGGTATACCGATCGATATTCATAAAACTAAAAAGATTCCAGCGATTCAAGTTATTTTTACGACGTTGCATTCCGGAGGAAAGTTTCGGAAGACAGATTCTGAGTCGGTGTACCGGATAGCTGGTGGTTTGCACGGCGTTGGTGTTTGTGTCAGTAATGCCCTATCGACTAAGCTAGAAGCAGAGGTTAAAAGAGATGGCGCGCTCCACCAAATTACATTTGGTCCAAACGGTAAAGTCAAAACACCATTAAAAAAGTATAAAAAATTACCGGTCAACAAGACAGGCACTCGAATTAGATTTTGGCCAGATTCGAAATATTTTGACAGTGTTAAATTCGATATCGCTGAGCTTACCGCCCTGCTTAGAGCTAAGGCCATGCTGTTGCCTGGAGTTCGCTTTTCTCTGGGGATAGAAAAAAACGGGAAGATCGATATTCAGAGTTGGCATTTTCCAAAGGGTATTGAGGGATATTTTGCCGAGGCTATAGCTGGTCAGGATGCGGTAGCGACCACATTTTTTGGAGAGCGATATATCGCAAGTTCATCTGAATCCGATTCATTTGCTGAGGGCGAAGGTGCGCAGTGGGCATTGTCTTGGACGGGCGATGGTGAGGTAATCAGCGAGTCCTATGTCAACATGATCCCTACCAGGCAAGGTGGTACACATGTCTCAGGTTTGAGAGATGGCGTGTATCAGGCTATTAAGAGCTTCATTGATCATCATGCAATGGGCCAAAGGGGTTTGAAGGTGGTGGCAGATGATGTGTGGTGCAGGGCTAATTTTGTTCTCGCATGTAAAATTCTTGATCCACAATTTAAAGGACAGGTAAAAAACGAGTTGATATCCCGAGATGCATTTAAACTCGTCTCCCAGATGATTCGAGATCCAATTGAATTATGGCTAAATCAGCATGTCGATGAGGGAAAAAGAATTGCGGAATTAGTACTTCGTCAAGCAGTTCAACGTACGCGGTCGGCACACAAAACAGAACGAAGAAAGAGTTCCGGTATTGCTGTTTTGCCAGGTAAGTTGACCGACTGTGCGTCTGAAGATCCAACGCGTAATGAGCTATTTATCGTTGAGGGTGACTCGGCAGGAGGATCTGCCAAAGGGGCGAGAGATAAAGAATTTCAAGCGATTTTGCCGCTCAAGGGCAAGCCGAAGAATACATGGCAGGATGCGCCAAGTTCACTATATTCAAATAAAGAGATCGAGGCGATCGCTGTCGCGATTGGTGTTGACCATCATGTTTTAGGTGAGGCTGCAGATTTATCGAATTTGCGATATAACAAAATTAATATTCTTGCAGATGCAGATGTTGATGGCGCCCACATTCAAGTTCTTCTATTAACTTTATTTTTTCGTCATTTTCCTAGGCTTATACAAGGTGGGCACATTTACATCGCGCAACCGCCATTATTTAGAATTGATGTGCCTGCTCAAGGCAAAAGTAAGCCAGGACGTAAGCTATATGTGCTGGATGAGGCCGAACTTAAAATACTCGAGGAAAAGTTAGTTGATGAGGGTGTAAAACGTGATTCCTGGTCGGTTAGCCGTTTCAAGGGGTTAGGCGAGATGAGCCCCGATCAACTCTGGGACACAACCCTAAATCCAGATACACGACGGGTGTTACAAGTTACATACGAAGATGTGATGGAGGAGTCCTTAGATATATTTGGCATGATGATGGCTCGAGAGAATGCAGGTCAGCGTCGAAATTGGATGGAGACATTTGGTAATTTAGTAGAGGCGGATTTTTCATGAGCAAACATGTCTTCTGTCGTCAGATATTATTTTTTTTCTTATGTGGTTTTGTGACATTTAATGGACATGCTAATGATGCCAAAATTACGGAATACGGGATTTATAATGGAAATCAAGATCTCGTAAAAAAAACTACGGTTATTCCTGCGAATGAAATCATTCGGTTTGGGTTTTGTTTCGAAGTTTTTGTGAATTTCTTCGGTGATGACAAATACATGCTCACACAATCATTAAGTCATCCTGAAATTTCGGATGATGGTGGTTGGCCTAACAAGGGGTATAACGTTCCAAGAAAATTTAAGGTTACAGAGGGTGTTGCATCCGGATGCGTTGGGTACAACGCGAGATCTAGCGATGAGGCTCCAGCTGGAGAATGGCGGTTTAGCTTGTCAGACGGTAGCAATGAGCTCCTCAATTTTTCGTTTAATTTGAAATGAAATGATCTTAACCGATTGTGGACGAGTAGTTACATGAGTCAACAGAAAGAGTTATTTGAAATGAGTAAAGTTGAAGATAAGGCATCCAAGAAATCTAATGCCCAGCCTAAGAGAAGATCCACTGATCCCCTCCCGGAGTATTTCGCTCCGTTGGAGCGCATGGATTTTGCTGATGCCATTCCATTAGGACGATACGCCTCTACTCAGTATCTGCAGTATGCTATTGCGACGGTTAAAGATCGAGCATTACCGCGACTCGCCGACGGTCAAAAACCGGTTCAGTCTAGGATTTTGTACGCGATGTGGGAGATGAATGCGACTGCAGGAAATTCCAGAAAAAAGTCAGCTAGAGTCGTAGGGGATGTTCTGGGTAAATTTCACCCCCATGGAGATTCATCGGTCTACGATGCATTAGTGCGTATAGCTCAGGATTTTACTCTTCGATACCCCTTAGTCGATGGAGAGGGAAACTTTGGATCTAGAGATGGAGATGATGCTGCGGCCATGAGATACACCGAGGCTCGACTCACAAAGTTTTCTGAAGTTTTACTTAATGAGCTTAGTGAGGGCACTGTTGATTTCATTCCAAACTATGACGGTAGTGTCACGGAACCTTGTTTTTTGCCAGCTCGGTTACCTGTTTTATTGCTTAACGGCGCTAGTGGTATAGCGGTAGGAATGGCAACGGAGGTACCAAGTCATAACCTTCGAGAGGTCTCATCCGCAGTCGTCGCTCTCATTAAAAACCCTGGTATGAGTATTAAGCAGGTTATGAGATACATAAAGGGTCCTGACTACCCTGGAGGCGCTCAGATTATTACCAGTACTTCTGATATCGCTGAGGTTTACATCACAGGCCGGGGTGCTATGCGAGTGAGGGCTAGTTGGACAGTTGAAAAGTTAGCGAGAGCTCAGTGGCAGCTGGTTGTCACAGAGTTACCTCCGGGCGTCTCTGCTAGGAAAATTCAAGAGGAGATTGATGCGATCACGAATCCGCAGCCGCGTTTGGGTAAAAAGTCGATAACACCTTCACAGCAAAAAGAAAAGCAGGCCATGTTGTCAGTTTTGGATCGGATGCGGGACGAGTCGGATCGAGTCAATCCGGTGCGTATGGTTTTTGAGCCGAAGACATCTAAGATCGATGAGGGCGACTTTATAAATGCGTTACTAGCTAGAACCAGTCTGGAAACTAATGCGTCTATTAATCTGGTAAACGTTGGCTTAGATGGACGTCCGGCTGGCAAGAATCTCCTTGAGATTTTAACGGAGTGGATTGATTTTCGTAGAGAAACTGTTACGAAGAGGACACAGTTTCGCTTAGCAAAGGTTGAAGACCGTATTCACGTCCTTCAGGGACGGTTACTGGTTCTTTTGAATATTGACAAAGTTATAAAAATTATCAGAAATTCTGAGCAACCCAAGCAAGATTTAATGTCTGAATTTGAGTTGTCTGAGCGCCAAGCAGATGACATCTTAGATATGAGATTGAGACAACTAGCGAGACTTGAGCATATAAAAGTTGAGCAGGAGCTCAAAACGTTAAAAAAAGATCAGAAATCGTTTAAGTTAATTTTGAAAAATAAAGGAAGTTTAGAGCAGCTCATTATCGAGGAGATAGAATCTGACACGAAGGAGTTTGGTGATAAAAGACGGACCAAGATAGAGATGTCGGAGAAGGCCGTCTTGGAAGTTAAGGCGTCTGACGATCCAATTACGGTGGTTTTTTCAAATAAGGGTTGGATCCGTATGCGGCAAGGATGGGATGTTGAACCAAGTAGTCTATCTTTTAAAGAGGGGGACGGTCTCGCTTCAATCATCAAGTGTAGGACGGTAGATCCAGTGGTATTTTTGGATTCAAAAGGAAGGGCTTACAGTATTGATGCAAATATACTTCCCTCGGGACGGGGAGATGGCGTCCCAGCTTCATCTTTATTGGATCTGCAAGATGGCGCGCAGCTCATGCACTGTATTGCCGGCTCGACAAAAGACAGTATTTTTGTAGCGACTACGGGAGGTTATGGATTTTTTGCCAAGTTGGGAGATATGGTATCTAACCGCAGAGCTGGTAGAGATTTTATGACAATGCCATCGGATGAACTACCAATAAAACCTCGACTCTTCAGTCAAGAGACGGACCGCTATGTCGTCTCGGTATCAGAGAAGGGTAAACTTTTGTCCTTTGCCGCTGAGGAGATGAAGTTTCTATCCAAGGGCCGCGGCATCATTGTAATGGGTTTAGATGACGAGGATAAACTCGCAATTGTTGCTGTAACCCCGAAGCACAGCGTTAAAGTAATAGGACGATCGCCCAGAGCTCAAAAGGAAGACATAATTTTGCTGTCAGGTGAGAAATTTGAGCATCACTACCTGAGGCGCGCGCGCATGGGTCGCGTCCTTCCGAGAAAACTAAAGGGTCCCTATAGAATTGCTGATGCGTAAGCAGGCTTGCAGCGCCTAATAATCCCACCGGCGCAGTTGAATTAGATTCCAGATACAGAAACGACGTTAAACGCAGCTGTGTTATCTCTCAGCTTCTTGATCTCTTGATATTCCGCGGACACGTACCAGTCACGAATGGTATCCATATCTGGAAATTCGCATATGACAAGTCGTTGGGGTGACCACTTACCCTCTAATTTCTCGATTTTACCTCCGCGAACCAAGAATTTAGCGTTGTAGTTTGAGAGAGAAGTACCGACCTTGGCTCGATACTTCTCATATCCATCTGGGTCCAGAACTGTAATTTCCGCAATAAGGTATGCTGACATGCTAAAAGAGCCCTATTTATATTGGTCAGGCTGACAATGTACACGGGATTTGTAGTTTTCAAAAGATTTGCTGTTATATATCAAGCTAAAAAGGTACAGAGAATGAGAACACGTATTACAGAGCTTTTGGGGATTGATTACCCCATTATTCAGGGGGGCATGCACTACGTTGGATTTGCCGAGTTGGCCGCCGCGGTGTCCAATGCGGGTGGACTAGGAACAATTACTGGCTTGACTCAAAAGTCAGCAGAGGACCTACGTAATGAAATTCGCAAATGTAAAGCAATGACGGATAAACCATTTGCGGTTAATCTTACCTTTCTTCCATCTCTGGCGACTCCAGATTATCCGGGTTACGTCAAGGTTATTGTGGAGGAGGGCGTGACAGTTGTAGAGACCGCCGGTCGTAATCCACAGCAAGTAATGCCTGCTCTTAAAGAGGCAGGAGTGAAGGTTATTCATAAATGTACTTCTGTAAGGCACTCCCTTAAAGCCCAATCTATAGGGTGTGACGCAGTATCAGTTGACGGTTTCGAATGCGGTGGCCATCCAGGTGAAGATGATGTGCCTAATTTCATATTGCTTCCACGTGCAGCAGACGAGCTCGAGATTCCAATTGTCGCATCTGGCGGCATGGCGGATGGTCGCTCTTTGGTGGCGGCGCTTGCTCTAGGTGCGGACGGTATCAACATGGGAACGCGATTTATGGCGACACAGGAGGCTCCTTGCCATCAAAATGTTAAGGAGGCATTAATAGCCGCGACCGAATTAGATACCAGATTGGTTATGAGGCCGTTACGTAATACGGAACGTGTCCTGAATAATAGCGCTGCGCAAAAACTCCTTGAGAAGGAAATTAATCTTGGCGACAAAATCAAAATAGATGATGTCTTAGACCAAGTGGCGGGCGTGTACCCAAAAGTTATGCTCGATGGAGAAATGGAGGCTGGAGTTTGGTCCTGTGGAATGGTCGTTGGGCTGATCAATGACATACCTTCTTGTAAAGATTTGATTGAACGAACTATGGTTGAGGCGAAATCTATACTTGAAAAACGAAGCCAACAAGTATCGATTTGAAAGTGTCGTAATAAAACTTAAAATAACAGTCACGATGAAATGCTAACGAAGCAAGAGCCAGAGTACGAGTGGAAGCAGCGTTGCTACACGGTTATTTTTGAGGCGGATACTCCAGCTGGACGTTTTTTTGATCTTTCGTTGGTTTGGCTAATCGTTATCAGCGTAACCATAGTGATGCTTGACAGTATTGATTCTGTGCACTCAGGCTGGGGTGAGCATTTAATGATTTTAGAGTGGATCTTTACGGGTGTATTCACTATCGAATATTGTGCGCGTCTCTGGTGCGCACCCAAGCCCCTGGCCTATATGCGCAGTTTCTACGGCATCGTTGATTTTTTGGCGGTTGTTCCCACTTATCTGGCCTTATTTGCTCCGGGGATTCACGTTCTTATCGATATCCGCGTGCTCAGGTTGTTGCGATTATTTAGATTGTTGAAGTTGACGGCGTATGTTGCTGAGTACGCAACTTTGGGAAGAGCTCTTTATTCTTCAAGAAGAAAAATTTTAGTATTTCTGACCTTCGTGGGTATGGTAGTTTTGATCATGGGAACGGTCATGTATGTGGTTGAAGGTCCCGAGAATGGGTTTACGAGCATACCAATGTCGGTATATTGGGCGATCATGACAATGACTACTGTTGGATTTGGTGATATTTTCCCCCAGACTGATATTGGTCGGGTGGTTTCATCCGTCACAATGCTACTAGGTTGGGGAATACTTGTCGTTCCGACTGGAATTGTTAGCGCGGAATTTGTATTCCAAAGGGATAAACCCACCACAAGAACTTGTGGTCAGTGCCTTAGTGAAGGCCACCTTGCCGATTCTAAATTTTGCCGAGATTGTGGTGCGGAGCTTTAATCCTCTACCATGAGAGATGGAATCTTGATACAGTGTCGAACTTGGTATAACGAAGGGCAATTAGACAATGGTTAGGTTTGCAGGTATAGGTTTGTGTATATTTTCAATGATCATTCTAGTTGGATGCGGTGAATCATCAGATGACGTTTCCTCTGGGGCTTTGGATGAATCAGGAATATTTTTACAAATCTTGCTCGAGGATGAGAAAGGTCAGGAGCTTAGTTACGTTTTATTTAATCCAAATGTTAAGACGTTGGACGCGTGTAACGCCTCTGCGGAAAACTCTTTGGACGATATTGTCAAGCGGTTGCCACCAGAATACAGTTCATCCGAAGTGACTGGTTGGTCATGCTCTACTACTAATCCAGAGGCCGGAAAAACGAAGATAGATCGTGTTGACGCCTAAGCGGTCTTGCCGGTGTTTTTAATTTTGGCTGCTAATCCATAAAGGATAAGGATAGACCTGGCGTTTCGGTCTGGCTCCTTTGATCGAGTGCATACTTGAACGACCTACTTGTTTAACGCAGACTCAAGTAGATTTTGATAATTATTGCTGCAATTTTTAATGGTAAACACATGAGTGAAAACATTCTGAAGTACTTGAGAACTCAAGGAGAACAACTTGACGCAGACATTTCGAAAGCGTTAAAAATTCCAAAGGCACAGCTCGAGAAACAACTAACTGAGTTGTTGTCTACGGGTGCCGTGATTTGTTGTCATGTCACTCGGTTTAGTGGGGACAAAAAAATAGAGGGGATGAGCTATCGCCTCTCCGCCCATGTTCCTCCGAGAGCTCCCGGACGAAAGCCCGGCGGCAAGGCTAAGGCGGCGGCAAATGACGACGCTGATGAAGAGTAACAGTCCGCGTCCGGTGGTCTTACGCGAATCTATAAAAATTTAAATATCTAAAAAAAGTGGCGCTCATAAATTGGTTTCCTGGCCATATGGCGCAGGCGAAGAGGAATCTAAGTAAGGCACTGGCTTCGGTTGATGTTGTCGTAGAGGTGCTTGACGCAAGAATGCCTGCAGCTAGCATGAACCCTCTTTTTGACGAGTTACGTCAAGAAAGACAGCGTCCTGCTTTAAAAATTTTAAATAAAGCTGACATCGCTGATCAAGCTGTTACCGCCCGTTGGGTTGAATATTTCATGGATACCAATTCTTTGGGCAGCGCGTTACCAATTGTTGGAAAATCCAAGCAAGATGTGCGCAAGATCATCGAATCTTGCCAAAAACTAGCCCCTCATAGGATCGATGCGATTAAACCACTGAGATTAATGGTCTCGGGAGTTCCTAATGTTGGTAAGTCAACAATATTAAATGGCTTGCTAGGTCACTCAAAAGCGAAAGCTGCGGATGAACCTGCTATAACCAAAATGATTACTCGGTATGAGGTTAGTCATGAATTAATCATTTACGATAGTCCCGGGGTAATGTGGCCTAAAGTCGACACTGAAGAAACAGGTCTTCTACTGGCGGTAAATAATGCGATAGGTGTTAACGCCTATAACGTTGAAGATGCCGCAATTTTTTTAATAGAGAAAATGCTTGAAAGATATCCCGAAGCGATTGCGGACCGATACAAGGTTAAGCTTAATGGTTTGGATGCAGTTGCTTTTATCGAATTGGTTGGAGATAAGCGTGGTATGCGCTCTAGGGGCGGATTCGTTGACTTTGAGCGGGCGGCACAACTAGTGGTTACCGATTATCGACATGGCAGGTTTGGACGAGTATCCCTGCAACTAGTTAGCGATTTAATTTAAAATTGAAACTGGTATCGATTGCTTTAATTAAAAAAATAGGAGAAAAGAATGGCAAAAGCTTATTGGATTGCGTTTTATCACTCAATTAATGACCCTGAGGCAATGAAAAAATATGCCGAATTAGCAAGGCCAGCGGTGGAGAGTGGAGGAGGGCGATTTATGGCTAGGGGAATGCCGACCAAAGTGTACGAAGCTGGTAAGGAACAGCGAGTAGTGATGATTGAATTTGATAGTGTCGAACAAGCTATGGCGGCGCATGATAGCCAGGCATACAAAGAGGCGCTTGATGCAATGGGCGATGCGGCAGTTCGTGATATGCGCATCGTTGAGGCAATTTGATTACATTGTTTAGTGAACATCAGAGTCCTGGAGGCGTTTAAGCTCCAGGATCTAACTGATTTGTAAATTATCTCTAAGTTTTTTCATAAAGAACGCCCCCAGAATCAACACACAGAACGCTACGACAACAAAGCTCAGTTCGTAACCAAATGCCGTTGAAAGAATTCCAAATATAATAGTCCCAATTGCTTGACCACTAAAAAGACTCATCGCAAATACCGAGATAGCAGTTCCCCTTGCTTTTGGATACATCTCGGTCGCCTTAGTTTGCAGTGTGTTATGCAACATATAAAAACCGACTCCGCCCAAAACACACCATAGACCGATGAATGCTAACGATCGTATCATCGGTAACCCAATAAAAAATATAAATAATATGGATGTTCCCGTGGCAACAAATCCCACTTCATCTAAAATCCGTTGCAATTTTCGAATGGAAATTGTGTAAAACACACCGCCGAGGCCAAAACCAGAAAGTAAAAATCCGATAGTCATATAGCTAAGGTTTAGTTCGGTTTGTATCCATGCGCCGACAAATGCAAAGCTCCCGTAAAAAAAAGCACCTTCAAGATGCACTGCGATCAGAATACTTCGGCACCATGGATTTTTGATGATGCTCATATAGGTTTGCACGGGATTTACTTTTGAGCTTGTGGACGCTTTTACGTGCAAAGAGCTACGGTAATGCAGATCGACCGTTATCAGTATTACGCTCATCATAAAAAATGCGATCGAGAAGAAATAAAAGATAGTGCGCCATGAGGAAAGCTCGGCTAAAGCGCCGCCGAGTGATGGTCCGAAAATCTGTCCTAACAATATAAAGCTTATAAAATTTCCAAGGCTAACTTGACGATCTTCGTAATTAGTCTCGTCTCCGATCCAAGCGAGTGAGACGGGTATGATCCCTGCCGCTCCAATGCCCGTTAAAAAACGTAGCGCTGTTAACCAATCCAAGTCCTGGGTGAAAGCTGACCCGATAGATCCGATTGAAACAATTCCTGTTGCTATCGATACGGTCCGTAGTCGGCCATAACGATCCCCAATTGGGCCATAAAAGATTTGAAATAATCCGTATGAAAGTGTAAATGCGGCGACTACGATAGCTGCGCCCGCATGGGAAACATTATACTCGGCCGCGATATTGGGTAATAGCGAGTCAAATACTCTGAGGTTAGCCCCTGAGAGAAATGCAGCAGTGGCGAGAACATAAAAACGCGGGTTCATAGCGTGATATCGGGATTAAGTATTAAACTGAGATAGATGCATTGTTAGGTGTTTTTGGAGTCGTGTCACTCATTACCAATGGTATCTGTAATACTATGCCGTTCGGTGCTCCAATGTTTTGAGTGATAGTGTATATTGCATCGCTGGATCACTCGCTAGGTAATTATGTTTAGTAATCATCTGCAAAGCAGAGCAAGAAATCGAAGGAGAATCATGTACATTGGCTTTATCTTGGCGGTGTTGTGTGCGTTTGCGGCCATTGGTTCCGGCTTGGGTTACCGTCTTGGATTATGGCACTTTAGAACAGGTTTTGAAATTCTTAAGTGGTCATTCTTCCTTTCTGGTGCTACGTTGTTGATCCTGTTGGCGTGTATGTTTTTTGTCCAAACTAAGACCAGAATGGACTCGGTTATTGGAATTTCGGGTATTGTGATTTGCCTTGTGCTTGTTTACGTGCCGTATAGCTGGAAGAAGACATTAGACGCATATCCTTATATTCATGATATTACGACCGACACTTTGAATCCGCCTAATTTCGTTATGGTTGGAGAGTTGAGAGGCGAAGAAGATCACTCGATTGAATATGACGGCCTAGAAGTGGCCAATTTACAGGTCGAAGCTTATCCAGATCTCAAAACGTTAATAATTGAGGCGAATGCTGAAAAAATCATGCAGCTTACAGAAAGCGTTTTAATCGACATGGGTTTGGAGATAGTAAGTGTTGACTCTGAGTCTGGTCGTATTGAGGCAGTTGCAACGACATTTTTGTTTGGTTTTAAAGATGATATGGTAATTCGCCTTACTGAAACTGATGGACCTAAAATTAAGATCGACGTGAGGTCAAAATCGCGTGTTGGAAAGAGTGACTTGGGCCAGAATGCAAAAAGAATAAGAAAGTTCTTGGAAGACCTTGTTACTCGTCATGCAGGAACTTAATTAACTTGCTTTGCGGCTAGGTATTAGTATCCCGGATGAATTCGGCTGCCCGTTCGGCAATCATCATTGTTGGTGCATTAGTGTTACCCGAGGTGATGGTTGGCATCACAGATGCGTCAACCACTCGCAAGTTTCTTATGCCATGAACTTGAAGTTCTGAATTCACTACACTAAGCGAATCACTTCCCATCTTACATGTCCCAACGGGATGGAAGATCGTTGTCCCTAAGTCGCCCGCTGCGTTTAATATCTCTTCGTCAGTTTGTATGTTACTTCCTGGTAATATTTCTTCCGGATTGAATGGTTTAAGTGCCTCAGCTGACATGATATGACGAGTAAACTTCACAGAATCAACCGCAACCTTTTGATCCTCTGGGGTAGATAGATAATTCGGACTGATATCTGGATGAGTATAAGGGTTAGCATCGGATATATGGACTGTTCCCCGACTGGTGGGCCTCAAATTACAAACAGATGGTGTAACAGCAGGATAGTTGTGTAGCGGTTCACCAAATTTATCTAAAGATAACGGTTGCACATGCCATTCAATGTTGGCTGATGGTTGGTCAGGATCGCTTTTCGCGAAGGCGCCAAGTTGTGATGGCGGCATTGTCATCGGCCCAGACTTGAAAAAGAGATATTCGAGACCCATCATCGCTTTTCCAAAAAGCGTTTTATAACGGTCGTTTAGCGTTATGGTGTTTTCAACTTTGTACTGGATCCTAACTTGGAGGTGGTCTTGTAAGTTTTCGCCTACGCCGGGAATATCTTTTATGACTTTGATACCTAATTTCTTAAGATGGTCGGCACTACCTACACCCGAAAGCTCTAATATTTGCGGACTACCAATGGCGCCAGCTGACAAAATAACTTCTTTTTTTGCTTTAATTACACCATGCATGTCCCCGAGTACGCGGACTTGGACCCCGTCAACTTTTGGTATTTCTTGTTCTAAATCTTCAAATAGTAATTTTTCGACGTGCGCATCACTAAGAACGGTAAGATTTTTACGCTTTTTGATTGGATTTATGAAGCAGCGCATGGCATTCCATCGAGTACCATTTCTCTGGTTAACTTGAAAATATGCATTTCCGAAATTGTTCCCAGTATTAAATTCTGGAATTTTTGGTATTCCTTTTTCCTCTGCAGCGTTACGCCAAGCATCCAAAATCTCCCAACTTACGCGCCGCTCCTGAACGGGCAGTTCTCCCCCTGCGCCGTGATACTTATTAGCGCCATGCACATAATCCTCCATCCCTTTAAAATAAGGAAGAACGTCATCCCAGGCCCAGTCTGGATTCCCGGACTCTACCCACCGATCGTAGTCTGAGCGTTGGCCCCTCATGTAAATCATCGCATTGATTGACGTGCAGCCGCCCAGTACTTTTCCCCGAGCATACCCTATGGACCTCCCGTTAAGCCCTTTTTCATTAGCCGTCTTGAACATCCAATCAGTTCGTGGGTTGTTGATGGTGAATAGGTAACCAACAGGTATCGGAATCCAAAAATAGTTATCTTTTGATCCTGCCTCAATGAGTAAAACAGATTTGGATTCATCTGCACTCAGGCGGTTTGCCAATACGCATCCGGCAGATCCAGCGCCAACGATCACGTAATCATAAGAGCCTAGCGTTTTCATAAAACTTTTTCACCGACATGTTCGGTTTCTTTTGGAAACCTTGTATATATCTATAATTTTTTAATGCAAAATAATTCTGTAATTTCACATCACGAAATGCAATTTTGTATAATTAAAAGTATACCGAATTCTCGGTGACTTTTGTTTGTCATGGTCGATAAACTTTCATTACGTTCGACTTTTTATTTTTGATTTTAAACTCTGCTATTAGGTAATTGGACTATGCTGTTCGGTACATTAGCTATGAGTCGTGCTAGCCTGATAATTTGACTCATTATGAGATCTGTTCTAATTTGTTTTCTCATGCTTCTGACGCATAATTTGTGAGGGTTACTTACGCTAATTTTTTAAATGGAATTTACCAATAACGCAATTTTTGCCGGCGCGATGCTGTTTCTGATCAGCATTTTGGCAAGTGGTATCGCTTCGCGAGCTGGCGTGCCCTTGTTATTGGTTTTCCTTGGTGTGGGCATGCTGGCCGGACGCGAGGGAATCGGCGGTATTGCATTCGAAAGTTTTGAAGTGGCCTACGCGGTAGGGTCAATCGCGCTCGCGATTATCCTATTTGATGGCGGTATGAGAGCTAGAGCAGAGAGTTCTAAAGTCGGTTTGAAGCCGGCTCTATCTCTTGCAACCTTTGGTGTGTTACTGACAACTTTAGTTGTTGCAGTTGGACTACATTGGTTACTGAAACTTTCCTGGACTCAGTGTTTTCTTATTGGTGCGATTGTGGGTTCGACTGACGCAGCAGCGGTTTTTTCCATGTTGCACGCGAAGGGATTGCAATTAAAAAAACGTGTTGGTACGACATTAGAAATTGAGTCAGGATGTAATGACCCGATGGCAGTCTTTCTAACTTTAATGTTTGTTGAAGGAGCACAACACGATTCCGCCGTTGAAGGTCTGGAAGTAATTCTCGAGTTTCTATATCAGTTTGGTATCGGAGGAGCTCTTGGTTGGGTCGGAGGACAACTCTTATCCAAGACAATCAGCAAGATTTCTCTAACTGCAGGTTTATATCCGTTGTTGGCCGCCGCGGGTGGGCTTGCCTTATTCGGATTAGTATCGAGTCTGGGCGCGAGTGGTTTTCTGGCTATTTATATAGCGGGTCTTATAGTGGGAAATACTGAGGCGCACGCAGCTAACAATATCCGTAAAGTCCATGACGGACTTGCATGGCTAGCACAGATATCGCTATTTTTAATGCTTGGTTTATTGGTGACGCCCACTACATTAGCCGAATATTGGGTTGTGGGTGTGGTAGTTGCTCTACTGCTTGTCTTTGTAGCAAGACCACTCGCAGTAGCGGTGAGTTTGTCACCGTTCCGGTTTCCTGCACGTGAAAAATTATTCATCAGCTGGGTTGGTTTGCGTGGAGCCGTGCCTATTGTTCTTGCGACGTTTCCGGTCCTCGGCGGACTGCCAAATGCGGAGCTCTACTTTAATGTCGCCTTTGTAACCGTATTATTTTCTTTGATTTTTCAGGGTTGGACTGTGATCCCATGTGCCCAGTGGTTAAAGTTGAAGTTGCCTGTTGAAAACGCACCATATTACGCGGAAAGTTTGGAGGTTCCTGGGAGTTCCGATCTTACGGTTGTAGGGTATAAAATTGCCGAAAACAGTCCAATTACCAAACGCCGTATAGATAGCTTAATGGCACCGGATGGGATTCGATTCATTGCTGCATTTAGAGGAGACGATCCAGTTCATAGTGTTGATGATCATCTAATAGAGGCAGGCGATTCCATATACGTGATATCACCACAAGAGAAAGTCACACTTGTCAATCAGATGCTTTTGCCAACTGACGAGGTCGCTGAGTTGGAGCAGGCGCGATATTTCGGTGACTTTACTCTGAACGGCGATGCCATAATTGATGAGGTGGCAGATATGTATGGTGGGGAGGTACCAAGCACCGCGAAGCAAATGACACTCTCACAATTTATGGGAATACGTTTTCAAAACCAATGTGTTGTTGGTGACCGTGTTTTTTTTGGGCCTCTGGAGTTTGTAGTAAAAGAGATTGATGATTTAGGTGCTGTATTGAAAATCGGATTAAGAATTAGAGAATAATTCGATTGAAAATGGATACGATGTTAACGTTATGATGCGTAGTGAATTTCATCGCTCGGGAAAAACAGGAATTTTAAGAATATGACGGAAGTTTTCATTTGTAGCGGTATTCGCACTCCAATAGGGCGTTATGGAGGTGGCCTTTCGACTGTTAGAGCTGATGATCTTGCCGCTAGCCCGATACTGTATCTTAAAAATTCGTTAAATAAAGTGGATTGGGATCGACTTGATGATGTGGTTTTCGGCTGCGTCAATCAAGCTGGAGAGGACAACCGAAATATAGCTCGGATGGCGACACTATTGTCCGGATTGCCCTCTCACATACCAGGCAGCACCATAAACAGGTTATGTGGTTCAGGGCTAGATGCGGTTTCTATTGCTGCTAGGTCAATTAAATCTGGGGAGCAACAATTAGTAATGGCGGGAGGTATAGAGAGTATGTCAAGAGCGCCATTTGTGATGCCAAAATCAGACCGAGCTTTTTCAAGGACCAATGAAGTTTTTGATACCACGATTGGGTGGCGTTTCATCAACCCAAAAATGGACAAACTGTATGGAACCGATAGCATGCCCGAAACTGCAGAGACCGTCGCTAAACAATTTGATATCAGCCGTGAGGATCAAGACAGATTCGCTTTTCTGTCCCAAGAAAAAGCGTTACAAGCCCAGTTGGATGGGCGTTTTGATAGGGAAATTTCTCCAGTTTCGATACCTCAGCGAAAGGGAGATCCTGTTGTTTTCTCAAAGGACGAACACCTTCGACGAACTACCCTTGATAAGCTTTCACAGCTGTCTCCAATCGTTCACTCTTCAGGAACGGTAACGGCGGGAAACGCATCAGGCGTTAATGATGGAGCCTGTGCGCTAATTCTAGCCAGCGAAAGCGCGATGAGAGCAAATCATCTGGCTCCGCTAGCTCGTGTGGTCGGATTTGCAACGGCGGGAGTTGAGCCCAGAGTAATGGGTATTGGCCCGTTGCCGGCCACTCAGAAGCTCTTGGCTAGAGAAGATATCTCTATCGATGATATTGGTATTATTGAGTTAAATGAAGCGTTTGCGGCTCAAGCACTTGCAGTAACGAGAGAGCTGGGCGTTGAGGATGGAGACCCCAGGGTTAATCCGAACGGTGGAGCCATTGCGCTCGGGCACCCTCTTGGGATGAGCGGGGCAAGACTTGCACTGACGGCGGCCACAGAACTAACGGTGTCCCAATCAAATTATGCACTTGTCACGATGTGTATCGGGGTAGGTCAAGGCATCGCTATGTTGTTGAAACGGGTCTGAGGCAAGGCTCTTTTATTTTAGCCAGGCCATAAATAGAGAGTTTTTAGATGAGCCTGGTTGTAGGTAGGCTGTGTTTTTTTGCGCTGTTTCAATATTAAATTGTAGAGTGTGTAGGACTTCATCTCTGAATATATGAACGGGAACTGAGGAGCCCCTCTTCTCTAAATCTACGATTGCCTGTATGTTGTTTTTTGAAGTACTTTTACGATTAAACGCCACGATCATGTCCTCTGGCGCTAGGCCGGAATGTCTTGCAGCGCCGTCATCAAAAACCTGTTTTACTCTTAAACCCTTTGGCGTATCGACACAGGTGAAACCCAAATCATGTTTTATCTTTGTAAAATCCTTAGTTGTAGACTTGTTTATAACTCCGCCGCCGTCCGAGGAGTTATTGGGAGCCGTAAAGCTCAAGGTAATGTCTGCATGGCTAAGCAATTTTTTCAACGGCAACTGCTTAGTTGAACGAATAGCCCTGTCAAAGAAACTATTGAGATTTAAACCGGAAATTTTACTGGCCACTGTTTCGATACCATCTTCAGGTACGCCGATGCCTGTTTTTCCGTATTGTTTCCATAGCGCTCTCATTACGGTATCTAACGAGATGCGTCCGTTTGTTTTCGTGCGTAGGTGCAGATCTAGCGATAGCGCCGCTAAACTTCCTTTGCTGTAGTAGCTAACAATGGTATTTATGGCGCTTTCATCTTGTTTATAAAATTTAGTCCAAGCGTAGTAGCTTGATTCTGCTAATGTCTGCTTGGCATGGCCCCGTGATTTTTTTACTGTCGTTATGGTTTTAGCAAGTAAGTTTAAGTAACGATGAGCATCTATAAGCCCTGCTCTGCAGAGCATGAGATCATCATAGTAGGACGTTATCCCCTCAAATGCCCATAAAAGCTCGGTGTAATTTTCTCTCGTTAAGTCGTATGGTGAAAACGTCTTGGGTTTAAGCCTTTTTACGTTCCATAAATGAAAATATTCGTGCGAGCATAACCCAAGGAATCGCAAATAATTATCATCTATGTGTTGATCTGCCTCCACAGGTAAGTCTGATTTGGAGCATATCAATGCTGTTGAGTGTGAGTGTTCAAGTCCGCCATAACCATCGCTGACGGCGTTTATCAAGAAAGTATATCGATCAACAGGTAGTTCACCCCAAAATTGAATTTGCGTCTCAACAATTAATTTGAGATCTCTACAGATTTTACGAATATTCGCGTGAGGACACCCTCTAATGATGACGTCGTGACGGACCTCGTTGACTACGAAAGTAGATTTAGTGAACTCACCAATCTCGAAAGGATGATCAATTAATATATCGTAAGACTCGCTTACGTAATCTCCGAAACCATATTTATCGATTTTACTTTTCGTCATCGAGGTCGCTACTCTCCAATTTGGATTTCTATCAAGCCATTTCGGCTTTGAGATAGTTACCAGATGATCCATCGACTCTAGTTTGTGAATTCTTAGAAATAAACTCGTGCCATTAAAAAATGCTCTGAATTGGTCAAGATATGCAGTTCTCACGGACTGGTCTCGCGCATATACTTGATAATAAATAGTTATTAGTTTTCCATTCGTGTGAATTGACCAAGAATCTTTGTCGAGTTTTTGCATCTCGATCTCCTTATCACCACAGAATGCTTTTATCCGAACTATATTTTTTGCAAAATCTCTGATGAGGTATGAGCCGGGTATCCAAGCAGGTAAGGATATGAGTAGTTCATCATGATTATGAGCGTCAACGTCACATGTAATGTTGTAGAGGTGGGCATAAGCCTCATCCATAGAGACGTTGTACTGAATAAATGACATATTTAGAGTGTCCTTAGGAAAGCTGAGAGGTTTGCGATTACCGCCTGACTTTGTTCTTGCTGGACCCAGTGACCAGCGCCATCAATAAGTATTATATCTTTCATCGATGAGCAGACGTGGTTGCGCATGTGGTCTATGGCACCCGGGGTTTGGTAAATACCCCAGTCATTCTTCCCCGATAAAAAGAGAGACGGCACGGTAATTTGGCGGCCAGCGAAAAGCGACATCGCGGTCTGATTGATGCCTTCAACGGTACACCGGTACCACTGAAGTCCACCTTGGAAAGTGCTTCTTGTGTACTCAGATGTGTAGACTGAAAGTTCATCGTCAGTCAGCCAATGACACGCTTTAATCTGATCTTCGGTTGGCATGTGTGGTGCCACTGTCTCCGGCATTGTGTCATGTTTGTTCATGATGTAATAGGTCGGCATTTGTGCTATTACCTCTGGGTCCCATGAGGAGATTTTTACCGGATGGTTATTACTCCAGTCGGCACTTTTGTGGTGGTAGTAAGCTCTAATAAATTGATGAAGTCCTTGCGAAGCGTTCATCATTTCTTCATTTGCGGTGGGCGTGGAATAATAAACCTGATAATGTTTTCGTGGCTCCTCGAGTGAATCTAATTGCTTCTCAAGGTCAATTAGAGATGGCCGCTTTGAGCCCGATGTGAAATTTTCAACCATGGGGGGTGCTCCAGCAAAAGGGGCACTCATCATGATGCAAGATTGGAAAACATCTGGTCTGATTAACGCACACGTCCCAGCAACATACGATCCAGCATCATGGCCGATGATAGTTTTAACTTGGTGGTAGCCGAGTGCTCTAACTAACCCAACAATATCTCGGGCTAAGTTAACTAAGTTAAAGGGCGCTAACGAATCCTTGTACCGGTCACTCCAACCCGTTGTTCTGCCAAAACCGCGTTGATCGGGAGCAACAACGACATACCCAAGCGACGCTAGTCCAGGAAGGACATGTCTCCAACTGTAGGCAAGTTCGGGAAACCCATGAGCAAGAATTATTAACGGTCTTTTTTTATTGTCCGGACGAGCTTCAAGGATATGCATGTCTAGACCATTATTATTTTGAATCTTGCGAGATGTAATTCCTTCGGGAAGTGGAGCGTTGCCATATTGTGTTGACTGAATGGTGATCATGGTATTTATGAGTTAATTAAAAGTTAAATTTAATTGTAAACGTGTGTCAGCTGTAATGTATTTTTAGCCTGATTAAGGCTTTTGATAGTATTTATTTTTTAATGCATGAGTTTTCGTTTATCCTAGTCTTTGAATTCGATCAAAGAATCGGAGGTCTAGCGGGTGAGGTTCATATTTGAACAGAAATAAAAAAGTATGGATCATTTGCCGGTCGTAAACTTTAGGGGGTAGACGGTGATGCGAAATAAATTGACGAAGTTTTTCTTAATCCCATGCCTCATGGTTGGGTTATCGGCATTCGCGCAGGTATCGTCAGATTCGGTCGACTCAGATGCGGAAACTATCAAACTTAAGAAGGATGCAGTTCAAGCAATCGTCGAATCTCATGATACTAATTTGATTTTGAGAGGTGGCGAACTCATGGTTCGTCAGCAAGTTGTTAAAGCAGCTAAAAACTTTGCTTTAAAGTGGGGGCGTGAGCGAGGCCTCGGTAAAGAGTGGTGGCGAGATAAGCCTGAATTTGAGCTAGCTGTCCAGCACTTGATAGAGATTGGCGATGAGGTGTTACGAGATAAATTCACCTCAGGTGATTGGCTAACTACAATCTGGACCGAATACACTGCCAATAACTTTACCGGTGAGCAGGCTTCATCTATTGCGGAGCACTTTAAAACTGAACATGGTGCTATTCAAAGAGGCTTGATGGAGTGGTATCTCGGCGAGACAACACTTTTTTATTACACGTTTAGCGATCGCTGGGATTATCGTCTTGAGGAAACACGTAAAGAACTTGAGACACTCCAAAAAGAAGCACAAAAGCGATTGCCAAATGAAATGATCACGTGGAAAGCAGGAGAGAAAGAGGCGTATACATTTATTGCATGTAGTCCGGACAACGAGTTTTGTGTTGGCCCTAAGTACTGGAAAATGTTAGCGATTCCGATGATGGGAGCTGTGTTTCGTTATATGGAAGATACGACACGTGAAATTAAGTCCGCTATGGAAGCTGAGAGGGAATCGTTAGAGCCCTTCTTTAATGCTTTCGAGCGATCTAAGGAGTAGCACAGCTCGGTATCAAGAATTAAACAAACCCGTATTAAAGGTTCATGGGCCGGCGAATCAACTGAGTCAATTTAAACGCATTCAAAGCATTCAGGAATGCTGCGGCGCGCAATGATAAAATTACCGTTTTACATTTAAAGGTAGTTGATGCCGTATGTTTAGTTATCGAGATCGTATTAAAAATACAGACCCAGAACTCTGGGGTGCAATGAGTTCGGAAGTCCAAAGACAAGAAGATCATGTGGAACTCATTGCGTCCGAAAATTACACTAGCCCCGCTGTGTTAGAGGCGCAGGGGTCGTTACTCACAAATAAATATGCTGAAGGTTATCCAGGTAAGCGCTACTACGGAGGATGCGAGTTTGTCGATCAGGTAGAAGTCATGGCGATAAATCGCGCTAAAGAATTATTTAGTGCTGAGGCGGTGAATGTCCAGCCTCACTCGGGCAGTCAGGCTAATGCCGCAGTGTATATGTCAGTGCTGAAGCCAGGTGACACAGTGCTTGGGATGTCGCTTGCAGACGGCGGACACCTAACCCATGGATCTCCTGTAAATTTCAGCGGAAAGATATACAACTTCATTAGTTACGGCTTGGATTCGGATGAAATTATTAATTACGGACAACTTGAAGAGCTTGCTCACAAGCATAAACCTAAAATGATCGTAGCAGGCGCGTCGGCTTACTCGCTATTTATCGATTGGGCCCGTATTGCGGATGTTGCTAAAGATGTTGGTGCTTATTTTTTAGTTGACATGGCTCATTACTCTGGACTGATTGCTGCTAGGGTGTACCCAACGCCAGTTGGTGTCGCGAATTTTGTCACGAGCACAACTCACAAGACACTCCGCGGTCCAAGAGGAGGCATTATTCTCTCCGGTATAGAGCATGAAAAGCGTGTCAATTCTTCTATTTTCCCAGGTAATCAAGGAGGGCCTTTAATGCATGTTATCGCGGGAAAGGCGGCCGCATTCAAAGAGGCTTTGACGACGGAATTTGTTGCTTACCAAAAGCAAGTGATTACTAACGCGAAGGCGATGGCGAATGTTTTGACACAGCGTGGTGTGCGAATTGTTTCAGGTGGGACTGATAGTCACATGTTTTTAGTTGATCTGAGGGGCAAGAAAATCACTGGTAAGATTGCTGAAAATGTACTTGGATCCGCTCACATTACTGTGAATAAAAATGCGATACCGAATGATCCTGAGTCTCCGTTTGTGACAAGCGG
>QXZO01000171.1 GCA_009886305.1 Betaproteobacteria bacterium | reverse complement strand
AGTCCCGCTTTTGCCGTATTGAAAAAACCATCTGATAAATATTTATCATCAATAAACACCCCAACCACAAAGCCAAGAATCATACTGTAGCGGGATGCAGTTTGGTCTTCAGGGCTATTAGGAATTGGAATCACCTTCCATAGCCTGCACTCAAGCGCAGCAGGACTATCAGCAATACGAGGCGGCGCAACTAAACGAGACTGAGCTGATTTAAGGTTCGCCAATTCAAATTCACTAACACCCTTAGAGACAGCAGCTGAACTCATATTCATCTCGTCCCGTAGACGATAAGTCGCGAGCGAACACACAAACTCCTTAGTCTCCTCTATGTTGACTAACGTATCTTTTCTTTGGTTAGAAGAAATCATCACCATTGGAGGCGAATCACTGACTGCATTAAAGAAACTGTAGGGAGCAAGATTCACTTTATCTTTACTCGAGGTGGTGGAGACCCAACCAATAGGTCTCGGGGCGACTAGCGCTTTAAAAGGATCATGCTCGAGGCCGTGATCATTTGCTTGCGTTTCATAAAACATAAAAGGGTCACCTCAGTTTTGGATAAAAGCAAATTAATCTAATGCCTTCAAGATATCCTCTACCACTTTTTTAGCATCACCGAATACCATCATAGTCTTATCCATATAAAACAATTCGTTATCCAATCCAGCATAGCCAGAAGCCATTGATCTCTTATTAACGATCACGTTACTGGCTTTATATGCCTCTAGAATCGGCATTCCATAAATAGCGCTGCCTGGTGTTCTGGCGGCCGGGTTAACCACATCATTAGCCCCCAACACAAACACCACGTCTGTTTGACCAAAATCGCTATTAATGTCCTCCATCTCGAATACTTGGTCATAAGCAACCTCGGCTTCAGCGAGCAAAACGTTCATGTGTCCTGGCATTCGACCTGCCACCGGATGAATCGCGTAGCGGACCTGAACACCCTTCGCTATCAGTTTCTCAGTCATCTCTTTCACTGCATGTTGCGCCCGAGCGACAGCTAAACCGTATCCGGGAACAATAACTACAGAGTCAGAGTTCCCCAAAAGGAAGGCGACATCATCGGCGCTGCCGGATTTAACTGGCCTTGCTTCTGATGAACCAGTTTGCGTGCCCTCCTCTGCACCAAAACCGCCCAAAATGACGCTGAAAAATGACCGATTCATCGCCTTACACATGATGTAAGAGAGAATTGCCCCAGAGGAGCCCACTAAGGACCCGGCGATAATCAACATCGAATTATTTAGTGAGAATCCGATACCAGCAGCAGCCCAACCAGAGTAACTATTCAACATGGAAACAACAACCGGCATATCCGCTCCGCCGATTGGAATGATGATTAATACTCCCAAAACGAAAGCAATTGCCATCATGATGACAAATGGCAACCACTGTTGCGTCATAAAGAACCATACGCCACATCCCAGCATCAAAAGAGCTAGGACAAGATTTACTAAATGCTGCCCCTTGAAAACAATCGGTGCTCCTTGGAAAATTCGAAGTTTATAACTGCCAGATAATTTTCCAAACGCTATCACTGACCCCGAGAAGGTGATCGCTCCGACAAATGTCCCAACAAAAAGCTCAAAACGATTACCGACAGGAATAAGTCCATCAACCAGCTCGATACCTAACGCCGTAGGTTCCGCGACTGCAGCCACCGCAATAAACACCGCAGACAGTCCAATCATGGAGTGCATAAAAGCAACTAATTCGGGCATTTTTGTCATTTCGACGCGCTTAGCCATTATCGCACCAAGCCCCCCACCAACAACCATTCCTCCAAAAACGTTTAGTAGGCCAGATTGAGCTTCGCCAGACAATTTTAAAATGAGAGCTATTGTCGTTACTATCGCGATCGACATCCCCGCCATACCAAAGGCATTTCCCAAACGGGACGTATTAGGATGCGATAGCCCCTTGAGCGCCTGGATAAAACAGACCGAAGCGAGCAAGTACAAGAGCACTACGAAATTCATACTCATTTTGAGGCTCCTTCAACAGCTTTCTTTGGTTTCTTTTTAAACATTTCCAACATACGTCTCGTAACCAAAAATCCTCCGACGACGTTAACCGAGGCTAGAGCAACTGCAGCCACTCCCATGACCTGACCTAGTAGGGTTTCAGTCAATGCTGCGGCCAACATGGCCCCAACAATCACTATCGCCGATATAGCGTTTGTGACCGACATCAAAGGCGTATGCAGAGCAGGAGTCACGTTCCAAACCACGTGGTAACCAACGTAAATGGCCAAAACAAAAATAATGAGATTGATAATCGTTGGGTTAATAACTTCCATACGGTGACTCCCTATCCAAAAATACTTTAATCAGAAATTGACGACACCAAAGTGCCAGATACAATTTCATCTTCCAAATTTAATACGAAGGAACCATTGTCTTTGTTTATGATTAGCTCCAAAAAATTCAATAGATTTTTCGCATACAAAGAGCTCGCATCAGACGCAACACTCGACGGAATATTTACGGAACCAATTAATGTAACACCATGTTGGATCGAAATTTGGTTCGCTTGAGTTAATGGGCAATTACCGCCTTGCTCAGCTGCCATATCAACAATTACAGAGCCAGGCTTCATAGACTTAACCATCTCCTCCGTCACAAGAACCGGTGCTGGTTTCCCTGGAATAAGAGCAGTGGTAATAACAATATCCGCTTGCTTCAAACGCTCAGCAATTAAGTTTGCTTGACGCTGCTTATAGTCATCGCTCATTTCTTTCGCGTACCCACCCTCGCCCTTAGCAAGCTCCTGTTCATCATCAGTTAAAGGAACCTCTATAAATTTCGCGCCTAAAGACTCAACTTGCTCTTTCGTATCTGGTCTCACATCGGTAGCCTCCACCACCGCCCCTAAACGTTTCGCGGTAGCAATTGCCTGAAGACCTGCGACACCAACACCCATAATCACAACTCTCGCAGCTTTTATCGTTCCGGCTGCAGTCATCATCATTGGCATGAGTTTTGGATAAGCATTCGCTGCCATTAAAACTGCTTTATATCCAGACAAATTAGCCTGAGAAGATAAAACATCCATTGATTGGGCGCGAGATATTCTTGGTAATCGCTCCATTGAAAAACCCGTCACACCAGCTTTTGTCAATCTCTCTATCGAGGCTTCGTTATGAGGCTGGAGTAGTCCAATCACAACTTGACCGCGCTTTAATTGCGCCGCCTCCTCTGGCTCTGGACTTTGAACTTTCAGTAAAAGTTCAGCTTGCTCATAAACCTCAGCCGCGCTATTCACCAATCTCGCACCCGCTTCTACAAACGCCTCATCAGAAAACGAGGAATTTTTTCCCGCTCCTGCTTGAATTATGACTTGATGAAGCCCGCTAGAAACAAATTTTTTGACCGTCTCTGGAGTTGCTGCGACACGATTCTCACCGACTACTATCTCCGCTGGAATTCCAATTAACATCAACAGATACCCTTCCTTTACTCATCGAGACAAAATTTCTCAAACCACAAGTTTGAAGATTAATCGCTTGCATCAAGCGTCTCAGCAAACACTAAAATATTCTTCACCTATCTAAACTGAACTAAATTCTACATTAAGGAAAAATTAGTCGTTCAAATTCTGTACCATTATTCATTATGTCCTCTATAAAACCTTTACCAGATATCTTAATCAGTCAAATTGCAGCTGGTGAGGTTGTTGAACGACCCGCTTCAGTGTTAAAAGAACTAGTCGAAAATAGTATCGACTCAGGAGCTAACGAAATCAACATTGCCATCACCGAGGGTGGCATGCGTGAAATTCGCGTTACGGACAACGGTCCAGGGATTCCAAAAAATGAACTTCCATTGGCATTATCACGACACTCAACAAGCAAAATAAGCGCTTTAGTCCATTTAGAGTCAATAAACAGCCTCGGATTTAGAGGAGAGGCTTTAGCATCAATTGCATCTGTGTCGCAGTTCGTTCTATCGAGTAAGCATCCAAGCGAGAGTCATGGCTGGGATATTAACGCCGAGGGAGGACGAGTATCCGAACCTAGGCCCTGTGCCCTCGATCAAGGTACCGTGGCTTCGGTTAAAAACCTTTACTACAACACACCAGCCCGTAAAAAATTTCTTCGTTCACAAAACACGGAGTACGGGCACTGCGACGAAATTTACAAACAAGCTGCGCTTTCACACCCGGCCATTGAGTTCACAATTTCTCATAATGGAAAACTTCGCCGAAGAGCTAATGGCAAGACTACTGAAACGCGTATACGTGAAACCCTAGGCTCTGGTTTAACAGATGCAAGCGTTTGGCTTGAAGCAAGTACAGAGGACTTATCTATTCAAGGGCTTGTCCAACAACCAGCTTACGACAAAAGTACCAAAGACACTCAATATCTTTTCATCAACGGGCGCTTCGTTCGTGATCGTGTGATATCACATGCGATAAGACAAGCCTTCAGCGATGTTCTTCATCACGGCAAAGGGATTTCATACATTCTATTTATTCGAATTAACCCGAGGCTAGTGGACGTAAATGTCCATCCTAGAAAAACAGAGGTGCGTTTCCATCAATCTCAAGCCATACATCAGTTTGTTTTCCATGCTATTGAAAAAAAGCTTGCCTCAGCGGAGCGAATATCACCCAAAACTACCCATTCATTTTTCACGGATCGAGAAACAGCAATTTACCCACAACACTTACGAGTGCAAAATAATCTCGGATTAGCACCTGATCAAGGAACAAACTCCTTTACAAACTTCGACAACACTCAAATCATTACTAGCGGACAAGACATAGGTAATGAGTCCAGTTCGAGAGGCATATCAGATTGGGACCAAGTTGAGGAAAACAAACAACATGATTACCCGCTAGGTTTCGCACTCGCTCAACTGAGTGGAATATATATTCTTGCCCAAAATCGTCAGGGTCTCATTATTATCGACATGCATGCCGCACACGAACGAATCGTATATGAGCAATTAAAAACGGCACTTGATTTAAAAGAGATACCGAAACAAAAGCTACTCATTCCCATTGACGTCGCGTTGGATCTCACTCAGATAGCACTCGTCCAGGAAAACAACTCCCTATTAAACACTCTAGGCTTTGAATTTTCCGTCTCCGGTCCTGAGAACATAGCGATTCGCGCCATCCCCTCTTTTCTAGAGCCCGGCAAGGCCTCTGAACTTGTAATAAACGTTATTAAAGACATAATTGAGTTCGGTGCCACACGAGTTTTACAGGAACACAGAAACGAAATACTATCGACACTCGCATGCCACTCTGCGGTGCGCGCTAACCGAAAACTCTCCGTCGAGGAGATGAATAACTTACTCCGAGATATGGAGCTTACAGAGCGATCTGATCAATGTAACCACGGACGACCCACCTGGTTCCAAATATCACTTTCCGAGTTGGATCGCAGGTTTATGCGTGGCCAATAGTTACATGGTCAATCATCAATCTAGAAATATTACGAGATGAGAGAGGAGACTGTGCCGGACGCGATTTGCCTTTTGGGCCCAACGGCTAGCGGAAAAACCAGTATCTGTATCGAATTATCTCGCTACTTTCCAATTGAAGTGATCAGCGTAGATTCCGCACTTGTTTATCGCCATATGGATATTGGGACTGCCAAACCAAGTCTAGAGGAATTATCTCAATGCCCTCATCATTTAATCAATATCTTAAATCCCAACGAACACTACTCCGCCGCGAAATTCAAATCAGATGCTGAAAGAATTGTGCGTGAAATCGCTATGCGTGGCGCCATCCCAGTCCTTTCTGGTGGCACTATGATGTACTACAAAACACTCAAGGATGGCTTAAATAAGTTACCAGAGCGAAATATTCAAATTCGTGAGGCAATTGATTCGGATGCCAAACAATATGGATGGCCTCATGTTCATGACAAGCTGAGTAAAATAGATCCAGAAACAGCGCAAAGACTGAGTCCCAATGATTCTCAGAGAATTCAGCGCGCGATGGAAGTATTTCAAATAACCGGTGAACCAATGAGTAAACTACTCGACGCATCAGTTTCGAATCGAGGCATCTTGAAGACTCTTGATATTGCTCTTGTGCCTAAATCGAGGGCAACGTTACATAAACACATCGAGGCTCGATTTAAGGAAATGATTATGCAAGGATTAATCGACGAAGTAGCTGCTCTAAAAAAAAACTGGAACCTTTCTTTAGCGATGCCTTCCATGAGGTGCGTTGGCTACCGGCAAGTTTGGGAATTTCTAGATGGAACTTACAATAAAGATACTCTCATGGATAAAGGCTCTGCGGCCACCCGTCAACTGGCGAAAAGGCAGCTTACTTGGCTACGTGGATTTGCGATTGATCACTTGGTTGATCCCTACGAAACTGATGCTCGGCCTTACATTCAAAAAATTTTAAAAAGTTTCAAACATTGAATCAAGACTGACGTAAACGTTTTGCAGCAATAACTGTGTCAAGTTCGCCGTCACTTAACTGCACTGTTAATCGATCGTCCACAGAGACAAACTTAGCGCTTCTTAAAATATCACCATCGTTATTTTTTACTATTGAATAACCTCGAGACAACACTTGCTCAGGATCGAGGTGAGATAAGCTGCTCGTCACGCTAGACAAACGTCCTTGGAATTGATTCAGAGTAACGAGCATTTCACGCTGCATTCGTTTTTGGTAATCCTTAATCAATTCTAGAGAATGCTTGCCATCGAGCTTCACTCGAGAGAGTTGGGACTTCGCAATATTCAAACGGTTTTCTTGTCCACGAATTAATCGATACACACCCGCATTCAGTCTATTTGCCAACCGATTCAGCTCATGGCCATAAAGAATATTCTGTTTGTCAGGATGAATCAATCGCCGATTTAAGTAATCAATGTGTTGCTGGTTCGAGTCCACTTTTGCCCGAATATTTTTCGTTAACCGGGTCAGAAAGCGCCCAAGATCAAGTGCTATCTCATCAAATGCAGATACCACCGCAGTAGCAGCAGCCGTAGGCGTTGGCGCACGATAATCGGACACAAAATCAACCAATGTGGTGTCTGTTTCGTGCCCCACACCAGAAATGACAGGAATAGGACAACTGGCGACCGCTCGAATTAACTCTTCAGAATTGAACTCCCATAAATCTTCAAGACTACCGCCTCCACGACAAACGATTAGTCCGTCTACCTCGAACCGCTCGCTGGCTACCGTTACCGCCTCTGCCAATTTTTTGCCTGCACCCACTCCTTGCACCGGTGAAGGATAGATAATCACTGAAACATTTGGCGCACGATCAGCTAACGTTTTGCAAACATCACGAAGGGCAGCAGCG
>QXZO01000170.1 GCA_009886305.1 Betaproteobacteria bacterium | reverse complement strand
ACCAGCGAACTCGAATGGAATGGGAAAACCTAAAACTCTCTTTAACCATATTACTTTCTCTCTATCGTTATCTTATTTTGAAGTCATTACCCAGACACCGTCCCATTCCTTCTCTGGCGGGTTCGACTTGAGAAACTCACAACGATCCACATAAATCTGTGACAGCTGATCCGTTGGATTTAATTTTAAACAATGATTGAATCGCTCTATCGCTTTGTTCCAATTAGCGATTTGATAGGCTTCGATGCCGTCATTAAATAAATTGACCACATCCATCAAGTTCGGGAAAGACGTCTGGTCATGATAATCCAAGACCTCATAGATCTTTACTGGCTGAGTTTTGCCCTTCACTACAACCAAATCTGCGGCCCTCATTCGATATGTTCCCTTCAATTGTTGCACTGTAGAGTCACTTACCAGAATGCGAGCTGCATAAGATTTACATGCGCTCTCTAATCGCGCTGCCAAATTAACGCCGTCGCCAATCAAAGTGTAATCCATACGTTTTGGCGATCCAATATTTCCAGACACGACCATATCCGTGTTCAAACCAATTCCCATATCGACGACTTTGAAACCTTTGGTAAGCCGCTCCTGATTCCAGGCCCAAAGCGTTTGAATCATTCCGATAGAGGCTCTCATGGCTCGATCGGGATCATCTTCATGAGGAATAGGCAAACCAAAGCAAGCCATAATTGCATCCCCAATGAATTTGTCGAGCATGCCGCCCTCTTTCGTAATGCAATCAACCATCAGAGAAAAGTAGTCGTTTAAAAATGAGACCGTACCCTGCGCGCCATATTCTTCAGTTATCGTAGTGAACCCTCTAACGTCGGTAAACATCACTGTCGCCTCCGCGCTAACACCACCTAACACCTCATGGGCATCGCCATCCATCATCTGAGCCGCGATTACGGGGTCCATATAACGCGACATCGTTGACTTCATTCGTTTTTCACTACTTATGTCCTCGAACATAATCATTGAACCGAGTTCCTTATCCTCTTCGGCCGCGACCAATGGCATCAGGGTAAGGTTTACCGTTTTATTCGTCCCAGAAAGGACGAACGTGGTATCCGTAATTGACTGAGGACTATTTTCCTTTTTAACTTGCTCTATCTGCTCGAGGACCCATCTTCCCGCTTCCCCAACAAGATCCTGCATATTTTTGCCAATAAAATCATCCTCTACAGCCTCCCATATATTTAATGCGGCGGTATTGCAAGTGACTACCTCGCCCTTAGGGTCCATCGTCAAAACCCCATTCGACATACTCTGCAACATACTTTCATTGTAGTTTTTGATACGCTGAACATCATCAAACAATTTAGAATTTTGAAGACTGATGGAAATTTGCGCGGTAAATGCTTTTAATCGTTGCTCATCCTCGTCCGAAAAAACACCACCTTTTTTATTGAGCACCTGGGTAACGCCGATAGTCTCGTTATCGTTGTTTACAATAGGTACGCACAATATTGACCGAGTAAAAAAACCTGTTTGTTTATCGAATGATGGATTAAAGCGTAAGTCCGCGTAAGCATGAGGAATGTTCATACTCTTCCCGGATGTAAACACCTCACCAGCAATCCCCAAGTGAGAAGGGAAACGAATCTCGTTAATTTCTCCACCAGCGGAGACTCGCGAAAATAGCGTTCCAGTTGATTGATCGAACATAAAGATAGTGGCGCGCTCCGACGTGAGCATTCCTGTAATTTCCTGAACGACGCGCATCAACATTCGAGATAGTTCAAATTCAGAATTAATGTCAGACATTAACTTCAAGAACGCGTTTTCTTTTTCTCGAATCTTGTCAATCTGTTCGTAATGCTGCAGGCCCTGCAAAACGACCGCTGCTTGAGTTGTCATTTGCTCAAGCAAGTCTAAATCATCATCAGTGAACTCACCAACACGTTTATTCAGTGTTTGCATGACACCAATTTTTTGGCCCGCCATTGTTCGAACCGGAACACAAGCTATATTTTGTGTTGTGTAACCTGTTCTCTGATCTACATCACGATTAAATAAGGGGTCCTCGTATGGGTTATCGCTTACCATCGAATGACCAGTTTTAAAAACATGTCCCGCAATTCCACTGTCATTCAAAATTCTGATTTCTCTTGTCAGATTACCTTGCGCAACAAATGAAAATAACTCATTGGTTTCGTTATCATTCAAAAATAACGTACCACGATCACAATCAAGCTCATGAGAGGTCATACTGACAAGCTCTTTCCAAACGTCTTGAATGTTTGCGAGAGAAGCACATCTACGGGTCACGTCTAAAAGTATTTGAGAACGCTTCAGACGTTGATCTTTTGTCCCCTTTCTTTTCTTTTTTGCAGGCGCCGTCTCTTCACCACTCATGACTTCATCTCCAATTGGTCTCTTAATTTCTGAATCTGCTCTTGCAAACTTCGCCTCTCTTTTCCGAACTCTTGCTCAACACGGTCGATTAACTGAATATTTGCCTGCTTCTGACGTTCCAATTCGTCTCGAAGTGCCGATGCCGTTTCACGGAGCTGTCGATTCTCGTTCTCCATTGTCATTTGTGTCTGTTGCAACAATTTATCCGCTTGATGCCTACTGTCTTCCAACGCGTTCCTCACAGCCTGAGTCACCGTCTTCAACTGTTGGATTTCTTCTGCAGCCTTTGCTCGCTCTTTTTGAACTTCGCGTTCAATATTTGCCGCACTTTTTTCGAGCTCATCCCTCAAGGAATGAACTGTTTGTTGCAATTGTCTTAAATCAAGTTGAGACATATTTCTATTTGAACAGGGCTAAACTACCCGTATCGCCTTGTTAACCACTCAGCAACCAATACTGGCTTCGATTCATTTTGAGCCTCAACTGTAACTTCCCACTCCAACTGAACTCCATCATCAATCGAAACAACCTGTTTAAGATTGAATCGAGCTCTCACCATGGATCCGCTTTTAACGGGCGCGGTGAAACGCACACGATTCAATCCATAGTTGATTCCCATTTTGGAGACACCAAGATCAATCGTGTCGCTTAGAAATTTTGATAACAGTGATAACGTTAAAAAACCATGGGCAATGGTCGATTTGAATGGTGTTTCTTTAGACGCCCGATCCACATCCAAATGAATCCATTGATGATCACCCGTAGACTGCGCAAATAGATCAATCATGTCCTGCGTAACACACATCCAATCACTAAGCGCGAGATCGTCACCTAAATAATTTTTCAAATCAGCAGGCTTGGAAACAGACAATTTTTTCATAATTTCTCCTTAAACGATCGTACTATTGCATCCATACCTCGCGACAAAAGAAACCCATCCCCAACAACAGCGACGAAAGTCGCTCCATCATTAAGCCACCTTTTTGCCTCCGTCTCTTCGAACGCTAATATTCCAGCAGCACAACCAGCTTTGACCGTGCGCCCAATAACCTCGCCCATAGCAGCTTGGGGGGTGGGATCTGCATTTTTTCCAAGGTATCCGAGATCTGCAGCCAAGTCCGCTGGGCCAACAAAAAGACAATCAATACCGTCTACCGAGGCGATTTCTTCCACATTGTCTTTACCCATTTGAGTTTCAATCTGAGCGATCAAACAAATATGATCATCGGCCTTATCGAAATAATCTTTAATCCGACCAAAACGATTTGAACGGGAATTACCTGAAACACCTCGAATTCCTCTAGGAGGATAGCGAACTGCCGCAACCGCAGCCTCAGCTTCTTCCCGATTCCGAATATTTGGAACCATAATCGATTGCACACCCATATCCAGCAAACGCTTAAGCATTACAGCATCATTCCAAGGTGCCCTAACCGCAATTGAAACCGGGTAAGCAGATGCTGCATGTACCAGCGATAGCACTTGAGGAACATCATTTGGAGTGTGCTCCATATCAATCAAAACCCAGTCAAATCCACTGGAAGCACATATCTCCGTCGATAAAGGACTCCCAGTCATTAACCAACATCCGATTTGCGCCCGCCCCTCTTTTAACGCAATTTTTAGTTTATTCTGTATGAATTGCATATTGTTATCTCTGTATATTTTTTTATTGAGACTTGCTGATTTTTATTTATATTTAGTTTGCTGCCCAAATCATAACCTCTATTAGGAAATCATGAATATGAAATTCAGTGGCGTGATACCGATTTTAGTTACCCCATTCAATGCAGATGAATCAGTTGATGCAGATTCAATTCGGAACATGATCCGATTAATGCAAGACATAGGTGCGCAAGGGGTCACCATTCTTGGGGTACTCGGTGAGGCAAACCGACTCGACGACGCCGAACGAGAATTAGTCATAACCTCGGCAATTCAGGCCGCAGGTCAATTACCCGTCATCGTCGGTACGAGTGCAACTGGGACGCGTGCCGTTATAAACCACAATAAGACCGCAAAAAAACTAGGGGCAAGCGCGGTAATGGTTACTCCACAAGCAGAGGCAGTACCATCAGATAAAAAAGTCTTCAAACATTTTCAATCCATTCTGAGCGAAGCCGATTTACCAGTGGTCCTTCAAGACCACCCAGGATCGTCTGGTGTTCACATGTCTAACGAGTTGATTTTTAAAATGCTCGATGAATTAAATGGATTTTGCGGCGTAAAGTTAGAGTCGGTACCAACCGCGCCCAAACTTCAATCACTTAAAAGTCGCTATGGCAAAGAAATAAAAGTAATGACCGGATTAGGAGCGCTATATGGCGCCTTCGATTTGGAGGCCGGGTCAGATGGATTCAATACAGGATTTGCGTTCCCGGAAGTACTTATAGCACTTGCGAATAAGGCCAAAAAAAACGAATGGGATTCTGTTTATGAAATCTATCGGCGCTTCTTACCGTTAATCGTTTACGAGCAACACCCAGGAGTAGCGATTAGGAAGGAGTTATTAAAGATGCGGGGGGCGATAAGCACCTCGACGGTTAGGTCTCCAGGCGGGCAAGGAAACGAGTCCATTCAAAATACGTTGACGAGACTTTTAAGCAAGGTAGTACCAAATCAAGATCTGTCAAAGCCGATAAAAATCTAGTCTTGATAAACGTAATATCGAATCTGAATACTGGGATAACTAAAATTTATAGCCATTGTTCATAATCAGTACCGCCCATAATTTTTCATTTTTCAGCGATCTCTGAGACCGTCCATATTCTCAATTTCCGCACTTCGTTCGGACATTGCGTCAACGATACACGTCACGTTATTACATTCACTCAGCACATTGTTGTACCAATCTGTTTGGGATTGTTGCAAAACTTCAATGTCTGCTCCTCTCCGCATCGCCAGATTATAAGATAACGCCATATCACTTT
>QXZO01000017.1 GCA_009886305.1 Betaproteobacteria bacterium | reverse complement strand
GCGGCGGATGCGGATGCATACCAAATAAAAGTCAAAGCCGAGGCAACTGCTGAGCAAACACGATTGATTTCTGAGGCAATTAACAATGGCGGCCAGTCAGCGATTAACTTCGATATCCTTCAGAGGCAAGTGTCCGCTTTGTCTGAGGTTGCTTCATCCAACAACACTAAGACCGTGATTATGCCTACTGATATAACTCGAGCAATAGGCTCTCTTGAGTTATTGGTGCAGACGATAGGGTCAGGAGTTCAGAGCAAATGACTGAATTAATGGGAGGCGGTAATGGGTGGCTTATTTGCGGATTGATACTTATTATCGTGGAAATGGTGATGAACGTGGGTTACGTATCAATCAGCATGGGTGTTGGATCGATTGTGACCGGCCTTTTGATAAAGGCGAATGTTCTACCTGCTGCGTTCGACATGGGCCTCGTAGATGAGATTTTGATCGCGGGTATAACTTCATGTTGTGTATTGATTTTGATGCGTAAGTTTTTCAAGAGTCGCGGGACTGACGATATAAATACTTATTAAAGAGAAGAAGAGAGCATGACACCAAAAATAACTCCAGAAGATTTGCATCAATCCTATCCTGACACACCTAAGGATATGAGTGATGATGAATGGCACGCTAGAGTTGATCTGGCGGCGGCCTATAGGCTTACGCATATGTATGGTTGGACTAGTGTTGTTTATAACCACATCACGCTGCGTATTCCTGGAACCGACACTTTTTTGATTAATCCTTTTGGGCTTCGCTACGATGAAATCACGGCTTCGAACCTCGTTGTGATCGACCTCGAAGGTAATAAGGTGGGCAACGACGAAGGATGGCCAGTTAATCGAGCTGGCTATCTGATACACGCTGCAGTCCACAAGGCTCGACCCGATGATTTGCATTGTGTTATGCACACGCACGAGCCCTACAGTCAGAGTATGACGGCTCTAAACGTGGAAGTTGTTCCGATGGTTCAAGAGGCTTGTCAGTTATTTGAACGAGTCGGCTATCATGACTTTGGAGGGATTGTCCTTGACGCTGGTGAACAAGAGCCAGTCCAAAATGCGTTAGGAACAGATAAACATACATTGGTTCTTAAAAACCATGGACTGTTGACAGCAGGCTCATCGGTGGCTTGGGCGTTTATCCGCCACGGTGTCTTTATTCGCAATGCTGAAATCCAATTGCGCGCTATGGCGACTGGCGGCACGCTCAGTCAAATTCCAGACAATGTTATGCGTCACACGAGAAACCAATTTGAGGGTGGTGACGCGCAGGCTGGTGCTGCGGTTCGCCATCCGGAATGGCCAGCCTATATTCGCTTGCTGGATAAGATTGACCCCAGTTGGAAATCCTAGTTTAACGGTCGATTTGTCTGGGTTAAATGCAGTAAAAATAGGTTGGTAGGGATTGAGGGAAGCGCATGCTTCCCTCTTTGCGGTTAGATTGCTTCATACCAGACGTGTACTGATGTTAATTGCTGAATTTATATATGTCGTATGAAGCAATACCGCCATTGCTTCCTGTTGGACCCTGTAATTCTCGACCCTTTAATAGGAATACATTGTTGTTAACCCATGCAAGGGATTCGTTAACAGTTTGCATTCTCATTGTTGCGTACCAATACGCCATTCCATTACCAGGAGCCGTCATTATTTCGCCAGCCGATAATTTATCCCAAAAGGTTTCGGAAGGTACGATAACAAAGTTATAGTCGACGAGTATTTTTGAACCGTCATCAAGCTGAACGTGGCACATGACATCGTTTATTAAGGTCCCAGTAGACTTGATGTAAAACTTCTCGCCGCAGAAATCTATAACGCCCGCGGTGTTTCCTATCTCCAGCGTCCCAGTCAGCATATTCGATCCGCTGTTCCCGCTTGTCATAAAGATGCTATCCGGGGACCATGTTAAGCTCCATGATCCAATTTTCTGAGTATCTAGGCTGTCGGACATGGCCGAAGAAGCGAATAGCATAATTCCAACTACGAAATATTTACTTATTTTCACATTCATCCTTCACTTTTATAAGATTATTTTTTAATACCATAAGGTATGTTATTTGAATCTAAATTATAATTATTTACACACCGTCGAATATATTAAATTACATAATGTAGGAAAAATCAAATATTTTCATTTTATGTCGGTTTCAATATAAAATAATTTTATGAATGTGAGGGTTAAAACGCGTGGGAGACCAAAGAAGATCGATCGAGATGCGGTGATTAGAATCGCTTTGAGTCTCTATTGGGAACTCGGTGTCGATAACGTGTCAATGTCCCGTATTGCGCGCGAGGCAGAAACTCAGCGGGTGAGTTTGTATGACGAATTTGGTGGTGAAGAGGGGCTGATACAGGAATGTTTAAATCTTTACAAAGAAAGATTCCAAATGCCGTTGCTCAAGGGCATAGACGAATCAGCTGATTTACCCTCGGTCTTAAAGATTCTTTTTTGTGGACTGATATACGACGGTGATATTAATTGGGATAAATTGACGTTCACCATCGCCGAATTGGAGCACGAGATTATTCCTAGACCGACATTTTCTAAGGGTTGTCTTTATCTACGAACAAAGTTTGCAGACAGCAAGTTAAACGATTCGCATCGCGACTATATTCATCTTTACGACAGTGAGTTAGAGCGAAGGTTGGCGTTATGTATTGAAACTGCAAAGGATAGCGGTAAGGCATACGGTCACCTGGACTGTGAGAAGACCGCTGAGTTTCTTAACTCGCAAATGACCCTCATGCAAAGCATGCGCTCGTCAAAAACTGCTGAGGAAAAAATGCTCAATACCTATAAATTTATTATTTCAATGATTATCCCAGAGAGGCATCGTATTTGACTGCGTACGGATTATTTGTAGCTGCCGGACTAGTTGTAATTTGCGTAGATTCAGTCTGCCCAGTATCTTGTATTAAATTTTTCTGATTTTTTCTGAATAATCTTTATCAAGAATTCGATAATATTTTTTAAAAGCGCTTTTGATAAACCTGTATTTTTTTATCACTAGCTATTAAGGAGCTTTATTTTGACACTAACAATTATTGGAACACCAAACTCAAACTTTGTGAGAAGTGTACGAATGGTCGCAGAGGAGAAGGGGGTGGCCTATCAAAATTCGCCCGAGATGCCGCACTCAGATGTTATCAAATCACTTCACCCTATGGGACAGGTTCCCGTGATGCGCCATGGTGAATTTCAACTTTTTGAGTCAATGGCCATAGCACGCTATATAGATAATGTTTTTGATGGTCCTGCTTTAGTCCCTGCGCGTCCAGAGGCGGCGGCAACAACAGTCCAATGGACATCATTTGCCCAAACGTCAGTAGATCAGTTAATAATGAGGCAATACGTACTTGAATATTTATTCAATAAGGACGAGAACGGCAATGTAGTTCGCGACAAGATAGATAGAGTGTTAAATAAAGTTTCAAAAATGTTTCGTGTCCTTGATGACGCAGTAAGTTCTGGGTATTTCGGTAGCGGTGATTTTTCCATGGCAGATTGTTTCTTGATGCCTATCATTTCCTATGGACAGCTATTTCCTGAAGGCAAAGAGGCGCTGGAATCAACAAAGCATTTAAACTCCTATTTTGATAAGTTAAGTCAACGCCCAAGTTTTATAAGTACTGCGGCTTGAGATTGAGGAGGTCTAACCCTCTCTCCCAAGGGTTTTCTAGTGTTGCTTCTTAATAGAAAAGACGCGCAGCGAAGAAAGCAAAAAATAGTCCTATCAGGTAGAAGAGGGTAGCAACACCCAAAATGACCGTACTAATTTTTCGTAACATTGCGCAAGCTTTAGCCTGACGCGGGTCAGCAGGACACGGTGCGTGTCTTGCTCTCCACT
>QXZO01000169.1 GCA_009886305.1 Betaproteobacteria bacterium | reverse complement strand
ACCATTCCTCGTTCACCGACAGGCTGAGCAACTGAATCCAGATCTTGCTTTGACTGCGCCAACGATTTTAAATCAGCGATTATTTCCTCGAGCTCATCCGCTCGTTTCTTTTGTTCTTCTAATGCTTTTTCGGTTGCAAGTAGTCGTTCTTCTAAACCTTGTGACCCCAAATCTTCAGCATTTCGGCCTTTGGACACTTCAACGACATAAGCATTATCCGATTGAGCCTGGATATTAACCTGATCTGATGAACGCCCTTCGACAACGCCAGACTTACTTCCATTGGGTCTCTCAATGGTAGGTTGTCCTTGAGCGCTAGGCCTAACGGCGAGACTGTCTTTGTAGGCTCTCCAGTCAGCCGTGTGTATTTGAATCTCACTGTTTGCTTCGTTCGCAGAAATGGTCTGGAGTTCTTCTTCCACTGGGATTCGAATAGCATTTCCCGCCCTGAGGCGGTTCATATTATCCCCGACAAAAGCCTCTCTGTTTTTACGAAAAATACCTACAAGCATCTGCTCAAGTGAAAAATCAGATACCTTCTCCCTCTGAGCGATTTTGGTTAAGGTATCCCCAGGGCGCACAACAATCTGCCGAGCAGATGACGTTGTGTACTCGAACGGATCAACTCGTTCCTCATCAAGAATAGCGGACTTAGATGCTACGCTTTCTGTACTTTGCACCGAGGCATCAACCACGGGTTCAACTGCAATTTCCTCAGATTTGGCCAAAGACTCTGAAGTACCAATATTCTTTTCCGTAAAGATTTCCTCTGTAAACTCCTCAGCATCCAATAACTCAGATTCCAGCGTAGAGAGAGACAAACGCTCGTCAAGAAGAAATGGCGGATCGATAAACGCAACGTAAGTCTTACTTACCTTACCCTCGGGTCCAACGAACTCAACTTGCAGATCTAGAACGACCTCATTTACCGAGTCTTGAGTCGATAATAGAACCAAGGGGCCACTCGCTCGGTCGTCATATTGCAGATTAATTCTTGAAATGAGGTCGTTGTAAATCAGTCCAAGACTATCGTAAGCAGATGGAGACGCCATGGAAACCGTCACCGCATCGACAGGAATTTCTCCTACATCATAGAGACGAATGGAGGCCCTAAGCGGCTCCCCTAGGGCTGACTCAACGGTTAGAGCGCCCATACGAACCGCCTGAGCGTTTAATCCAAGGAAGATGAAAGCTATCCCTAGAACCACCTGAAAGATATATGTAAGTCTTTTACTCAAGCTCGTTAACTCCTTTGATCATTAATTGATCGTATAGATGCAGAATATCACGCTAATGCATGACGTCATGATCATCCGCGGTCAACTAAAATTCTTAGCATTCGTCTCAGAGGTTCAGCAGCACCCCATAGTAGCTGGTCCCCAACAGTGAATGCTGAATAGATGTTGCCCGGTATGTTTAGTTTCCGTATGCGCCCTACAGGGACATCTAATGTTCTCGTCACACTTGTCGGTGAAAGCATAGCAACCGTAGAAAGCTTATCGTTCGGCACCACCGAAACCCACTCGTTCGCCTCGCTCAGTATTTTCTCGACTTCCAGAACAGGAACCGACTCTGTTAGCTTAAAAGTCAGAGCTTGACTGTGGCATCTCATCGCACCAATCCGCACACAGATTCCTTCAACGGGTATGGGATTCTCTTGTCTGCCTAAGATCTTGTTGGTCTCAGCTTGCGCTTTCCATTCTTCACGACTTTGTCCGTCACCTAAATCGGAGTCTATCCAAGGAATTAAACTGCCGGCCAAAGGAGCACCGAATTGTTCTGTCGGAAATTCTTGTGCCCGCATACGTTCTAGCACGAGGGAGTCAATTTCTAGGACATCTCCCTCCGCAGAGGCAAGCTCATTTTTAGTCACGTCATGAATTGAACCCATTTGTTGAATCAATTCCCGCATGTTTTGGGCGCCAGCTCCCGATGCAGCTTGATACGTCATAGCAGAAACCCATTCAACTAACTCATCGCGAAACAAACCATGCAACGCAAGCATCATCAGACTAGTAGTACAGTTTCCTCCGATAAAGTCTTTTTTTCCATCGTCTATTGCTAATTTAATATCCACATTATTAATCGGATCAAGGACAATCATGGAATTCGATGCCATGCGAAGAGTCGACGCGGCGTCAATCCAATATCCTTGCCACCCCGATGCTCTAAGAGGCCCATGAATTTTTTTTGTATAGTCCCCACCCTGGCAGGAAATGATAGCGTCCATTTCCAACAGCTGACTTTCGTCGTTTGCGTCTTTCAGCAAAACCTCTCTCCCATCTCGCATGGTAACGGACTGTCCAGCTTGAGACGTACTAAAAAAAATAGAAGTAATATTTTCAAAATCCTTCTCAGCAACCATACGTTGCATCAGAACAGAGCCAACCATCCCCCTCCAACCAACGAAACCAACTTGCATATCAATTAATCCTCAACACTCATAAAAAAAACGAATCGCAAATAAGATGACGGCTCACCTCACTGCATCTCTTGGATGACCGCATCACCCATTTCTTGCGTACCCACACGCAACGTTGACTCTTGATAGATATCCGCTGTTCTATATCCTTTTGCTAAGACTGTCCTCACTGCAGTCTCCACGCGCTCAGATGCCTCAGCTTCATTAAATGTATATTTCAACATCATCGAAACGGATAAAATGGTCGCTAACGGGTTAGCAATGTTCTTACCAGCAATATCCGGAGCAGAGCCGTGAATAGGCTCAAATAAACCTTTACGATTGATGTCCATAGAAGCGGAAGGAAGCATCCCGATAGATCCAGTCAACATAGATGCCTCGTCGGACAAAATATCGCCAAATATATTCCCAGTTAAAATTACGTCAAACTGTTTTGGCTCTCTAACTAATTGCATAGCTGCATTATCAACGTACATGTGCGTCAACTCGACCGAGGGATATTCTTGCGCAATGTTTGTGACAACCTCCCTCCAAAGAATACTGGTATCAAGTACATTAGCTTTATCAACCGAGCATAATTTATGGTTTCTCTGCTGAGCGATATCAAAAGCCACACGTGCAATCCGCTCGACTTCAGAAACAGAGTATTTCATGGTGTCAAATCCTTCATCTTCCCCTGACTCAGTTTGACGTCTACCTCGAGGTTGACCGAAATAAATATCGCCCGTTAACTCTCTTAAGATCATCAAATCTAACCCTTCAACCAACTCCGATTTCAAACTAGAAGCTGCTGCCAATTCAGGGAAAACCACTGCAGGACGGAGATTCGCAAACAACCCTAATTCTTTGCGAATTCTTAATAACCCCTGTTCCGGTCGCATCGCCCGAGGTAGAGAATCGTATTTTAGGCCGCCTACTGCTCCGAGAAGAACTGCGTCAGCCTCCTTCGTCAAAGCAACCGTAGCACCCGGCAAGGGATCACCAGCTGCATCATATCCAGCACCTCCAATTACCCCCGTTTCCCACTCCATTTTTAGCCCATCACTCTTCAAAACCTGCAGCACACGCAATGCTTGAGTCATAATCTCAGGCCCGATGCCATCCCCCGGAAGTACTGCTATTTTCATTTTATTCTCCAAACTGACTCAGTCTAAAAACGTTAAATTTTAAGCCTTAGCTAAATAACCAAGGCTGGTTCAATTTATGCTGTTCTTCAAATTTTTTAATTTCGTCAACACGCTCTAACGTCAAACCAATATCATCCAACCCGTTTAATAGGCAATGCTTACGAAAAGGATCAATCTGAAAATTAAAATTCTTACTATTGTCCCCAGCCCTTACCGTCTGATTTTCAAGGTCAACCGTTAATTGAAACCCCGGAAATCCAAGCACATCATGAAACAGGGCATCAACTTCAGAATCTGAAAGTACTATAGGCAATAGTCCATTTTTTAATGAATTATTAAAAAATATTTCGCCAAAACTGGGGGCTATAACAGCTTTGAATCCATAATCCGTCAAAGCCCACGGAGCGTGTTCGCGAGATGAACCACAACCAAAATTCTTTCTAGCAAGCAAAATCGATGCGCCGCGATATCGTGATTCATTCAAAATGAAATCTGGGTTTAGCTGCCTTTGGGCAAGTGATACACCTGGTTGCCCAACATCTAAAAATCTCCATGCATCGAATAAATTCACACCGAAACCGGATCGCTTGATCGACTTCAGAAACTGTTTTGGAATGATGGCATCAGTATCTACGTTTGCACGGTCAAGCGGTGCAACGAGCCCTCTATGTAAGGGAAATTTTTCCATGTCTTATCGGCTCCATATTATGTGATATAAATTTAAAAGCTAGTCACTCATTGTTTCGCGAACATCAACGAATGTACCGTTTACCGCGGCACTTGCTGCCATCGCCGGACTAACCAAATGTGTCCGACCACCCGCACCTTGGCGGCCCTCAAAATTACGATTTGATGTAGAAGCGCAACGCTCCCCGGCCTCGAGTCGATCATTATTCATGGCTAAGCACATAGAGCACCCGGGTTGCCGCCATTCAAATCCTGCAGCAATGAATATTTTATCTAACCCCTCCTGCTCAGCTTGAGCCTTCACCAAACCAGAGCCGGGAACGACCATTGCTAATTGAACATTCGACGCAACCTTTTTCCCCGCAACCACCTGGGCCGCAATACGAATATCCTCGATTCTTGAGTTAGTACAGGAGCCAATAAAAACCTTATCGATTTCGATTTCAGTCAACAACGTATTGGGCTCTAGCCCCATGTACTCTAGTGCTTGCTCAATACCCTCTCTTTTAGACGCATCCTTCTCATGCTCTGGATCAGGCACACGACCATTAATACCAACGACCATTTCAGGAGAAGTGCCCCACGTAACCTGTGGAATAAGCTCACTTCCGTTCAAGGTCACCATCAAGTCAAAGATTGCTCCCGGATCTGACCGCAAAGCTCTCCAATAGGACACAGCCTGATCCCATAGGTCACCCTTTGGCGCGAACGTCCGACCTTGGAGGTAGTCAATAGTGATCTGGTCGACGGCAATCATCCCGGCTCGAGCACCAGCCTCAATCGCCATATTACATAACGTCATACGTCCTTCCACTGATAGTGATTCAATAGCCGGACCCGCGAACTCTATCGCGTAACCAGTGCCGCCTGCGGTACCGATTTTACCAATCAAAGCAAGGGCTATATCCTTGGCACTAACGCCAGCACCCAACTGTCCCTCAACCCGAACCAACATATTTTTCATTTTTTTCTGAACGAGGCACTGAGTCGCCAGAACATGCTCAACCTCAGATGTACCAATTCCATGCGCCAAACACCCTAAGGCTCCGTGTGTACTCGTATGGGAGTCGCCACAAACCACCGTCATTCCGGGTAGCGTGGCGCCTTGTTCCGGCCCTATGACATGAACGATGCCTTGCCTTGAATCAAGAAATGGAAAATACGCTTTTGATCCGTATTCTTTTATATTTTTGTCTAAGGTGTCTACCTGTAACTTGGAGACTGGATCTTCGATCCCCTTATCCCAATCAGTTGTAGGCGTATTGTGATCAGCTGTCGCCACAATGGATTCAACTCGCCAAGGTCGTCTTTTTGCCAGCTTCAAACCCTCATAAGCTTGTGGACTTGTTACCTCGTGAACGAGGTGTCTATCGATGTAAATAAGGCCGGTACCATCGTCTTCCGTTCTAACGACATGACTATCCCAAAGTTTGTCATACAAGGTTTTCAACATACTGATTACACCTATCGGCTAACTAATTAAGATTCGAGGAGAGAATTATGACATACAGATCCAGTCTGATCTTGCAGGAGTAACGTGCTAATCCTTGAAGTGGCGTCGCACCCAAAGCATCAAAACAACTCCCAGCAAACTTGTTAAAGCAGACACCGCAAAGGTTACCGCGCCCCCGAAACTCTCCCAAACAAGCCCAGACACTAGAGTCCCAGAGGCACCACCCGCCCCAAAACCCACACTCGAATAGAGAGCTTGCCCCCTTGAACGATATTCTCCAGTAAAAAATTTATTTGTTGCTGCGATACCCGCCACATGAAACATACCAAAGGTAATCGCATGCAGAATTTGGGCGATGATAAGGATCCATAAACTGTCGTGGCCAATATAAACCAAGAAGAAGCGCACAGCAGCAACCAGAAAACAAAATAAAAAGAAATCATTAATGCTGAATTTCTTGAATAGCCGCGGCATTAATAAAAAGATAAAAATTTCTGCAATAACCGCGATCGCCCAGAGCCAACCAACTGTTGATTTATTATGTCCTTGCTCAACTAAAAAAATCGAAAAAAATGCATTATAAGCACCGTGCGCAAATTGCATTATGAAAAAACAAGACAATAATGCAATAACTCGTTTATCCGTTAGGAATTGAAAAGATTGGCTACCATGATTCGCTTTCACAAAGGTTTTAGTGTCTTTTGGAAGAATCAGGATCGCTCCCAAAATGATTATCAGCATCGTACAAATAATCCAATCGAGATAAAGTACGTCTAACCACTCAAAGAGATAGCCCCCACCAACTACCATCAAAATAAAGCCAATCGAGCCCCAGACACGGACCTTGCCATAAATGGACATTTCCTCACCCAGAGCCTCAACACAAAGCGCTTCCGCGATTGGCAGAATTCCAGACCAAAGAAGTCCCCACAGAATAAGTACGCCAGCTACAGATAGAAAAGACCCCTTGGTAATCATAAAAGCAAAAAGTAAGGGACTAACGAGTGCGAGAATTCTTAAAAGCTTGTACTTGTGACCCCAGTGGTCGGCCAACCAAGCCCAAAAAAAAGGGACAACGATTCTTAACGTTGGACTAATCCCGAGCAATACCGCTATCTCGATCGGAGCAAACCCCCTTCGCTGAAGGTATAGAGAGAAGAACGGTGCGAATGCACCTACAAAAGCAAAGTACCAAAAATAAAAATTCGATAATCGGCCAAATAAAGATGTCATGGATTGACGAACACTATAAACATCCGTGATGCATTAATTCGACAGGTCTAGTCCATCGACTGACAACCAAACCAAAACCACTCAGTCTTTGACAAGAAGCTTTGGTGTAACCGTCTCGACATCTGCGTTTTGGCCGCGATGTCTTAATGCGTGATCTACGAGTACCAAAGCCATCATGGCCTCCCCGATGGGCGTTGCTCTAATTCCCACACACGGATCATGTCGGCCATAAGTGTTGACGGTAACCGACGAACCGCTTTTGTTGATCGATTGTCGGTCAAGACGAATACTCGAAGTAGGTTTTATCGCAATTCGAGCAATCACATCCTGTCCCGTAGAGATACCGCCAAGCACCCCGCCTGAATGATTACTCAAAAAACCTTCCGGAGTCATCTCATCACTATGTGCGGTTCCAGACTGGACAACCGATTCGAACCCATCACCAATCTCAACACCCTTAACCGCATTAATACCCATCAATGCCCCAGCTAGATCTGCATCCAGCTTATCAAACACCGGCTCTCCCCAACCAACGGGCACTCCAGAAGCCACTATGGTTATCTTGGCACCACATGAATCGCCGGATTTTCTCAACTTATCCATATACCGCTCAAGTTCAGGAACAATGTCTGGGTCGGGAGAGAAAAATGGATTCTCATTCACGCTATCCCATGTTTTAAAATCAATGTCTACGGTCCCAATTTGAGACATATGACCTCGCACCTCCACGCCATAACGATCGCGAAGCCATTTTTTTGCAATAGCACCGGCTGCTACTCTGGCCGCGGTTTCACGCGCTGATGAACGTCCTCCCCCTCTGTAGTCACGCTCCCCATATTTTTG
>QXZO01000168.1 GCA_009886305.1 Betaproteobacteria bacterium | reverse complement strand
CGCTGACTTCTGAATGCTTTAAAACGACCGATAAAAAGAAAAATACCAAGGGAAACAATAGCTAATCCGCCGAAAATAAAAGTATTGAAGTCCACTAACGACTTCTCATCTTAGCTAGCAAACGCAGCATTTCCAAATATAACCAGATTAGTGTCACCATTAAAGAAAAGGCGCCAAACCACTCCATATACTTCGGCGCTCCTTGCTCTGACCCTTGCTCAATAAAATCGAAATCTAGAACCAAATTTAATGCAGCAATAGCAACCACAAAGAGACTGAATCCAATCCCAAACAAACCATTTGAGTGGATAAAGCCAATGCTTGAACCAAACATGTTCATAATCATACTGACTAAATAAAGCAATCCAATGCCCATAGTTGCCGATGTAACCATCAACCTGAAATTCTCGGTAGGCTTAACGATACCGGTCTTATATAAAAGCAATAAGGAAGATAAAGTACCCAAGGTCAGGCCAACAGCCTGGATAACAATGCCGTCGAATTGGGATTCGTACATTGCTGAAATCCCACCCAAAAACAAACCTTGTAACACAGCATAGATTGGCGCAGTTAATCCGGCCCAATGTTTTTTAAAAATTGTAACAAGTGCAAAAATAAATCCACCGATACCACCAACTAGCATCATTGGCATTACTGTTGAGGCATCACCGCTTTCAAAAAATAAGTTCCACGTCCACGCTCCTGAGAGGACTACCAAAAGCAGGAGAATGCCCGTTTTGTTCACCGTTCCTTCTAAAGACATAGTTGCCTTATTGCGAACGCCTGTACCAGCTTGGCGTGCCGCCTCACTAAAGGTTGCTGCATTTAATGCTGGGTTGCCAGAGCGGCCAAATTTCTCTAACGCACTATGTTTAGACATATAAAAAACCTTTCTGTTTTTAACGCGAAAACTACCTTCAATTGCTATAACAATACAGATTGATTTGCTCAATTACTACGCAGTCAAGTTTATCCCTTCGGCTATATAACGCCGATTTGATTCGGACAATACTAATTGACCTCGGTTCCACTGGGCTACGCTACGTCACTAAAAGCTTAGAAGCCGCTTCATCTATCATTTTAATATGTTCTCCAGCTTCATTGAGAATTGATATTCTATTTTTGGCTCTACCGATAGTTTCCGCCTTCGCCGTCTCTGGAACTCCGCCCGAAATTGGTTTTGGATCATACTCAAGGCTCAGCGTTATTTGTTCAGCCAATTCTCGTCCACAACGACGTTTAACGATCTCTAAGCCAAAATCTATGCCAGACGTAACGCCACCCGCTGTAATTCGGTTACGATCAACCACAACCCTCCCTCTTGTTGGGTTTGCCCCAAACTTGCTCAGGTGCTCAGCCCAAGCCCAGTGACAACCGGCACTATAGCCATTTAGAAGTCCGGCTGCCGCTAGGACCAGCGAACCGGTACAAACACTCGTCAAATATTCTGCCGACTCCGCTTGCTCTTGAAGCCACGTTAATATTTCTGGGTCAATCATAAGTCGCGCGCATTCAAAGCCACCTGGAACTAGAATTAAGTCATACAGTACATTTTCTGATATTTTAACGTCTGGGTGGTACTTCAACCCAAATTGGCTGATAACTGGATCTAAATTTTTCCAAACAAGTGAAATTTTAGCATCCGGCATACGTGCTAAAACTTCGGCGGGCCCAGTGAAGTCAAGTTGAGTGACACCTGGAAAAATAAGGATTCCAATTTTATATATCGAACAAGGCATGTGTTCTTTGTATTCTTTCGAGACTTATTATGATTTTTTTAAACAAACTGACTTATGAAAGAATAATTACTCCCACTCAATTGTCGCTGGAGGTTTCCCAGAAATATCGTAAACAACACGATTAATACCCCTCACTTCATTTATGATCCTATTAGAAATATTCGACAATAAATCGTGAGGTAAAGGCGCCCAATTAGCCGTCATAAAATCCGATGTCTCTACAGCTCGAAGCGCTACGACATGCTCGTAAGTACGTCCATCTCCCATAACTCCAACGGATTTGACTGGTAAAAATACCGCAAATGCTTGAGCAGTTTTGTCGTACCACCCTGATTTTACTAGTTCCTCAATAAAAATCGCATCCGCTTCTCGCAAACAATCTGCATATGATTTTACAACTTCCCCAAGTATCCGTACTCCCAGTCCTGGTCCCGGAAACGGGTGCCGGAAGACCATTTTTCTGGGAAGACCAAGCGCAACACCTAAATGACGAACTTCGTCTTTAAAAAGATCTCTGAGCGGTTCGAGAAGATTCAAGTTGAGCGTATCAGGTAGTCCACCAACGTTATGATGAGATTTTATAGTCTTCGCTTTTTTAGTTTTTGAGCCTGCTGATTCAATAACGTCCGGATAAATTGTTCCCTGTGCAAGCCACTGAGCATTCGGTAATTTCGCAGCTTCTTCCTGAAAAATATCTACAAACTCCTTGCCAATAACTTTTCTCTTTTCTTCTGGGTCTGTTACTCCTGACAGCGAGCGCATGAAACGTTCAGCCGCATCGACATGGATCACATTAACGCCCAAATTTTCTTTGAAGGTAGCCATAACTTGGTCAGCCTCATTGAGCCGCAACAACCCATTATCAACAAATACACATGTTAATTGTGATCCAATAGCTTTTTGAATGAGCGCAGCAGCAACCGACGAATCAACACCGCCAGATAACCCCAAAATAACTTCGTCCTCGCCGACTATCTTATTAATTCGGAATACCTCACTATCTATAAATGACGGCATACTCCAGTCGGTGTTGCAATCACATATCGTTACAATGAATCGTTTAAGTATCTCAGCACCTTGGGAGGTATGAGTAACCTCTGGATGGAACTGAAGCCCGTAAAAATTTCGAATCTCGTCAGCCATTCCTGCAATCGGCGTTGACTCGTTGGAGGCGATTATCTTGAACCCAATCGGCAAATCAACAACCTTATCACCGTGACTCATCCAAACATCTAACAGGCCGTGATTCTCTGGATTTGTTCGATCTGATATATCTTTCAATAGCTCTGAATGACCTCTGGCTCTTATCTCAGCAAAACCAAATTCTCGCTTTTGTGCAGCGATAACAGTTCCTCCCAACTGATTCGCCATTGCTTGCATCCCATAACAAATACCTAACACTGGGATACCAAGATCAAAAACGGCATCTGGCGCAGCAGGGCTACTCTCGTCATCATATACTGAGGCGGGCCCCCCAGACAGTACTATTCCCTTCGGCCGATATTCCTTTATTTTGGCAACATCTGTGTCGAAAGGAAGCAGCTCACAATACACTCCAATTTCTCGGATTCGCCTAACAATAAGTTGTGAGTATTGAGATCCGAAATCCAATACCAGTATCTTGTTTTTTTGCATTAATTTATACTTCTGAAATGTGTTTCGTCTGAGACAGGGCTAGAGAGCACCATATGGGATTACTCGACCCGATAATTTGGCGCTTCCTTAACAATTTGAACATCATGAACATGTGATTCCTTCATCCCAGATGAGGAAATTTGAACGAAAGCCGCGCCTTCATGTATTTGTGGAATTGTACCGCATCCCAAATATCCCATTGATGATCTAAGCCCACCTATCAGTTGATGGATGACAGCTACCACTGACCCTTTATAAGGAACTCGTCCTTCAACACCTTCGGGCACAAGTTTGTCTATCGCGGTAGAGGAGCTATCTTGAAAATAACGATCACTAGATCCTTTTTGCATCGCCGACAGAGAACCCATTCCCCTATATGACTTATAAGACCGTCCTTGAAACAGCTCAATTTCACCAGGCGACTCTTCCGTACCAGCTAACAAGCCACCGAGCATTACCGTAGATGCTCCAGCCGCAATTGCTTTTGCGATGTCCCCGGAGTATCTAATACCGCCATCAGCAATAAGCGGTATACCGTCTTTACTGAGTGCATTAGCGACATTATCTATGGCGGTAATTTGTGGCACTCCAACTCCAGCTACTACTCTTGTCGTACATATTGAACCTGGACCAATACCAACCTTAACCGCATCCACACCAACGTCTGCCAAAGCTCTCGCCGCGTCGGCGGTCGCTATATTCCCACCAATAACATCTATCTCTGGGTATTGCTTTTTAGTCCAAGAGACGCGGTCAATGACTCCCTGCGAATGTCCATGAGCAGTATCCACCACGATGACATCCACGCCAGCAGCCACCAAGGCCTCAACTCTTTTTTCTGTGTCCTCACCCGTACCTACAGCTGCTCCAACATATAAACTACCCTGCGTATCTTTAGCTGCTATTGGATATTCTGAAGACATCAGTATATCTTTGACTGTTATGAGCCCTTTCAGATGAAACTGCTTGTCTACAACTAGCACACGCTCAATACGATGTTGATGCATTAAGGTTATCGCATCCTCACTTGAAGCCTGCTCATCTACGGTAATGAGCTTCTCGGCAACCGTCATAATCTTGCTAACCGGTTGATCTAAATTCTTTTCAAAACGCAAATCTCGATTAGTGACAAGTCCTACAACTTTTTTTCCTTCCAAAACTGGAAGGCCAGAAATCTTATGTTGCTTCGTCAGGTCAAGCACTGCCCCCACAGTCATGCCAGGTGCAATAGTAACTGGATCTTTGACAACTCCGTTTTCAAAACGCTTAACTCGGGACACCTCTCGC
>QXZO01000167.1:28822-42954 GCA_009886305.1 Betaproteobacteria bacterium | reverse complement strand
TGGAGGCTGGCTATTCCCAATCTGCTGATCTTACGAAAATTCGCGATTCCTTGGAGTCAGGTGGAATGAGCGAGGCGATCGTTCAAAGTTTCGGTGATTCAAGGACTGTATTAATTCGTTTGCCGACCATACCGGAAATGACAGGAGCGAAGTTATCCGATCAGGTTTTTCTATTACTAAAAGAAGGTGATCCTCAGTTAGAGCTTCGACGTGTGGATTACGTTGGGTCGCAAGTCGGCGAGGAGCTAGTGGAGAAGGGCGCATTGGCTCTGTTGGTAGTATCACTGGGTATTGTGATTTATTTAGCGTTTCGATTTGAGTGGAAGTTTGGACTAGCCGCAATTCTCGCCAATTTACATGATGTGGTGATCATTCTCGGTTTCTTCGCTCTTTTTCAATGGGAGTTTTCCCTACCAGTTCTCGCGGCGGTATTGGCAATATTGGGATACTCCGTGAATGAGTCAGTAGTTGTTTTTGACCGAATCAGAGAGAACTTTAGAAAGATGAGAAAAGCTGAAGTGCCTGAGGTGATCAATAATGCGATCACGCGAATTATGGGTCGTACCATTATTACTCATGGGAGTACTCAGTTAATGGTGCTATCAATTCTGATTTTTGGTGGTGAAACGCTTCACTATTTTGCATTAGCGCTGACAATTGGAATTTTGTTTGGTATTTATTCTTCTATCTTTGTGGCAAGCCCACTCATTCTATGGTTAGGAATTAGTAGAGAAGATTTGATTAAACCCGAGGTTAAGAAAGAGGAAGCGGTCGTTTAATTATCCTCTTGTTGCTATAGCCATTTATACGGATTTAGAGGCGTCAAATTATTTTGAGTAACGTGACAACGAGGATCGACTTTGGGATTTGTTAGCGATCTATACTCTATTCTTGTGAACCTTGATTCTCATCTGGCGCAAGCAATCGCGACGCACGGGACAACTACCTATTTCCTGCTCTTTTTAATTATTTTCTGTGAAACGGGGTTAGTTCTGACTCCTTTCCTTCCTGGAGATTCATTATTATTTCTGATCGGCACCTTTGTGGCGAAAGGCGATTTCGATTTTGTTTTGGTCACTACTTTGCTGACCTTCGCCGCCATCTTGGGAGATGCGGTTAATTATTATATTGGCAGTCTATTCGGCCGAAGGGTATTTACGTCGGGAAAGGTGCGATTCCTAAAATTAGAATATTTGGATCGTACTGAGAAATTTTTCGATAAGTATGGTGCAAAAACAATAATTATTGCTCGTTTTATTCCGGTCGTAAGAACTTATGCTCCTTTTGTTGCTGGAGTTGCGCGTTATTCATATGGCAAATTTTTACTGTTTAACGTTATCGGAGCCTGTGTATGGGTTTTCTCCCTAGTGGGCGTTGGCTTTTACTTGGGAGAACTGTCCTTTGTTCAGAATAATCTCACAGCTGTGATCTTTTTAATCATTCTGCTTAGCATTACTCCGGCTTTAGTTGAGTGGGTAAAGGTACGCTTTCGTAAATAGTAGTTACTGTTATTACGTTACCTGTTGATGTTTCGAGCCAGTTTCTGTGCGATACCTGTGTATGATTGCGGCGTCAAATTAAGTAGTAATTTCTTAGCGTCATCAGGGATATCTAAACTTTTTATGAACACGTGCAGGTCCGCTTTAGTAATTCCACCTTGTCCTCTAGTGAGTTGTTTGAGTTCCTCGTATGCGTTCTCTATTCCGTATTTTTTCATTACTGTTTGTATAGGCTCTGCGAGTACATCCCAGCATTGCTCTAAGTCGGCATCGAGCTTGTCTAGGTTGAGGTCTAATTTTGACAGTCCTTTGATGCAAGAGTCGTAAGCCAAAAGCCCATAACCAAGACCCACACCCATGTTTCTTAGCACAGTGGAGTCTGTAAGGTCACGTTGCCATCGCGAAACTGGTAGCTTACGGCTCAGGTGCCCTAAAATCGAATTTGCAAGACCGAGATTCCCTTCTGCATTCTCAAAGTCGATGGGATTCACTTTGTGGGGCATTGTGGATGAGCCCACCTCACCCTCTTTTGTTTTCTGCTTGAAGTAACCGACAGAAATGTACGCCCATAAATCACGATTTAAATCGATCAGTATAGTGTTGATGCGCATGATGCAATCAAAGATCTCTGCGATACCATCATGAGGTTCGATTTGAGTTGTATAGGGAATTGGTTCTAAACCTAGGTTCTTAATAAGAGTTTTTGAATGGCTTTCCCAATCATAGTTTGGATAGGCACTTAGATGAGCATTGAAATTACCGACTGCACCGTTGATCTTTCCTTGTAGGTCCAGCTTAGTTAAAGCCTCTTTTTGTCGATTTAATCTGAAAACTACATTTGCCAGTTCTTTTCCGAGCGTTGTGGGACTTGCTGGTTGTCCATGTGTTCTCGACAGCATTGGAATCTCTGCGTACTCCATTGCGAGATCGCCGAGTGTTGATGTGACAGCTGTTAGGCTGGGTAATATGACTTTATCACGCGCCCCTTTGAGCATTAAGGCGTAGGAGAGGTTATTGATATCTTCTGAAGTGCATGCGAAGTGGATGAAGGGAGTCGTTGGGGCAATGCTCTCTTTCGTCTTCAGTGCTTCACGCAACCAATACTCGACGGCTTTTACGTCATGATTAGTGGTTCTCTCAATTGTTTTGACCGCCTCTGCATCAGTTTCAGAAAAATTAGCTGCTACTGCATCGATTTCTGCAATAGCCTTATCTGATATTTTGTAAATTTCTTCAAGCTCGTCCGCCATCGACAACGACTTAAGCCATTCGACTTCAACCAGTACTCGATGTTTGATAAGAGCATATTCACTAAAAAATTGAGCGAGTGGTTTTGTTTTTGAGTGGTAACGACCATCGATAGGGCTGATTGCCGTTAAGGCTGATAATTCTTCAGGCATAACTCGATTGATTGGAAGTGTGATTAATTAAGTCTTAAGTTTAGCACGGCTCATATTGCAGGATTAAGCGGTTTAGCATTCGATATTATCGTGAGATGGTCCATGCTGTTTGGCGGAATCCATTATAATGCCGCCGCCTAAGCAGACGGTAGATTCGTAGAGAACAAGAGACTGTCCAGGGGTGACAGCCCACTGTGGCTCAGCAAATTGAACGTGACAATTTGATTTGCTGATTTCCTTAATGGTGCATGCGGCATCCTTTTGGCGGTATCTAGATTTTGCTCCAAAAACCCATTGACTGCTCGGGTCAGCATCAGATATCCAATTGAGATTTTCAGCGTAGATTTCTGGACTTTGAAGTAGAGGGTGATCGTGTCCTTGAACCACTGTAAGTGTATTGTGAGCTATATCTTTTTTTGCGACATACCAAGGAAGACCGTCTCCGCCTATTCCTAGTCCTTGGCGTTGGCCTATGGTGTGAAACATTAATCCATTATGTTCGCCTATCGTATCTCCTTCTGGGGTAACTATGCTCCCGGGCTTTTCTGGTAAGTAATGAGCAAGGAATTCCTTAAATCGACGTTCTCCAATAAAACAAATTCCGGTGGAGTCTTTCTTGTCATGATTCGCAAGACCGAGACGTTTAGCGATCGCTCTAACCTCGCTTTTATACATGTTCCCAAGCGGAAATACAGTTTTAGATAATTGTTCTTGATTGAGCCTATATAAAAAATAGCTTTGATCCTTTGTCCCGTCCTCACCTTTCAACAGTTGAAGGCTTCCATTTTCTTCTCTCAGTCGAGCGTAGTGTCCGGTAGCTATTTTTTCTGCCCCAAGGTGTAGAGCATGTTCTAAAAAAGCTTTGAATTTAATTTCAGAATTACAAAAGACATCAGGGTTGGGCGTTCGCCCCTTGGCATACTCATTCAAGAATTCATTGAATACTCGATCTCGGTATTCATTTGAAAAATTTACCGTTTCTACTTCAATGCCTATAGTTTCAGCGACTGAAACGGCATCAATTAAATCTTCTCTCGAACTGCAATAACTTTCGTCATCATCGTCTTCCCAGTTTTTCATGAAAACGCCAATGACCTCGTACCCTTGCTCCTTAAGTAACCAAGCAGCTATAGCAGAATCGACCCCACCCGAGAGACCGACAACAATTTTCTTTTTCAAAATATTATGCTCTTTATCAAGGTTGGATTACGCTAAGTGGAAAAATATGTCCGTTTACGTAGTCTGTAACGCAGTTTAATACGAGTGGGCTTCTGAGATCCGGTCCAGCATCATCTATCTCTTTTGGCGTCATCCATACGGTCTGTATGATTCCTGTATCCAGTTCTCTATTTGCAAAGAACTGTCCGACTGTTCCTGAGAATGTAACTCGAAGAAATGTGGTGTTACTCGGCGTTGTTGTCCAAAGGTAGACTCCTGTCGTGAATTCCGGTTCAAATGCGTAAGCAGTTTCTTCTAGCACCTCTCGTTTGATGGCTTCTATCAGCGTCTCACCCTGTTCTAGATGGCCAGCAGGCTGATTAAGCTTAACCCCCTGACTCGTATTCTCTTCTACGAGTAAAAAACGACCCTCTCGCTCTACAATCGCTGCGACTGTGACATTTGGTTTCCAGACCATTTATGAATTTATTAATTAATATGTGGGAGGATCTGTGGTGCTTAACTTTTCAATTAATCAAACCAATCATAGATTGGTTTGATTTTTAACCAATTATAGTCTAAGCGCCACTTTTCACAATTTCTTCGTAAGCGGGCAGTGTTAAAAATTCCACGAAATCATCATCTAGCGTTAACTTCTCGAACATATTAGCACCTTCCTCGTAACGTCCATTTTGGTAATTGGCTCCGAGCATTTCCTTTATCTTTTCGAGTTCTTCAGGGATTAAGCTACTAAATAATTCTTTCGTAACTTTTCTGCCGTCTTCGAGGGTACCCAGAGGGCTCCGGATCCAGTGCCATATTTGCGCGCGAGATATTTCTGCTGTTGCTGCATCTTCCATCAAATTAAAGATGGGAACACAGCCAGTTCCTGCAATCCATGCCCCGATATATTGAATGCCAATATTGATATTAGCGCGCAACCCGTCCTCTGTAATTGGGGTACTCGGTTTAAATTCAATAAGATCGCTAGCTGAAATTTCTACGTCTGGACGCTGTTTACTGATTTGATTTGGTGTTGTCATCACTTTATCGAAGGCGTCTTGAGCGATTTTTACTAGCCCTGGATGTGCAACCCAAGTGCCGTCATGGCCATCAGTGACTTCTCTCTCTTTGTCTATTTTTACCTTATCTATAGCGGCTTGATTGGAGGCTTCATCATTTTTAATTGGTATCTGCGCCGCCATGCCACCCATTGCAAATGCACCACGCTTATGGCACGTTTTTATCAGTAAGAGCGAGTACGCGCGCATGAAAGGGCTGGTCATTGTTACTTGGTTTCTGTCAGCTAGAATGAAGTTTTCTTGATGTTTAAACTTTTTGATACAGCTGAAAATATAATCCCATCTGCCGCAATTTAGTCCAGCAGAGTGCTCTCTCAATTCATAAAGTATTTCATCCATTTCGAATGAGGCCATTATGGTCTCAATCAATACAGTGGCTTTGACACTACCTTGTGGAATGTCGATTTCATTTTGACTGAAGACAAAAACGTCATTCCAAAGTCTTGCTTCTAGATGGGACTCCATTTTAGGAAGATAAAAATAGATTCCTGAATTTTGTGAAATTCGTTCTTTTGCGTTGTGGAAAAAATAAAGTCCGAAATCAAACAATGAACCCGACATTGGCTCACCATCAATGGTGACATGGGCCTCCGTTAGGTGCCATCCTCTCGGTCGTATGAGGAGAGTCGCAGTATCTTCATTTAGAGAATAGGATTTTCCTGCTGCATTAGTGAAACTGATTGTTTTGCGAACTGCATCTCGCATATTTATTTGGCCTGAGACTTGATTGGCCCAAGTTGGGGTGTTGGAGTCTTCAAAATCCGCCATGTACATTTTGGCGCCTGCATTCAGTGCATTGATTACCATTTTTCTGTCGGTGGGTCCGGTAATTTCTGTTCTGCGGTCTTGGAGATCTTGTGGGACTGATGCTACTACCCATTCGTCATCTCTGATTGCTTTGGTTTCGGGGAGAAAGTCAGGTAGTTTTCCAGCGTCAAGTTCTTGTTGGCGAGTAACTCGCCGATTGATGAGCTCCAGCCTTGTAGCATCGAACTTTCTATGAAGTTTCGCTAAAAACTCTATTGCCTCTTTGGTTAATATTTCTGCGTACTCGTCGTTGAATTCGCCGTTGATTGCTACTCCGTTCGGGCAGTCATATTGCTGACTCATCATGGTTCTCCAAGGTGGTGTTTTGACGCATAGCGTCATAATTTCATATTGTGAAAGATAATTTTATTCTAGGATAAATTATACCGAAATTGTTTCCGCTTAATGGTCAGAATGAATAAAAAAACGGCAACCGAAGTTGCCGTTTTTTTACGCCCCATCGGGAGCGATACCCTATTGGTTTAATCCGACTCTTTTATGTTTGAAGCCTGTTTTCCCTTGGGTCCTTGTGTTACCTCGAAGGCTACTTTTTGTCCTTCTTTGAGGGTCTTAAACCCGTTCATCTCAATAGCTGAAAAGTGTGCGAAAAGATCCTCGCTCCCGTCATCCGGTGTGATGAAGCCATAACCTTTAGCGTCGTTAAACCATTTTACTGTACCAGTTGCCATACCCCTAATCCCCAAATACTGTTTTAAAAATTCAGCAGTTACGCTGCCAACCTGCGTTTGAATCTAACTTCCTAAAGTCGTGTTCAATTTCGATGACTTTATCGGTAAGAATACAAATCTCCTATTAACTTTTTAGGCGATTCCCGCACTGAAGTCAAGCAACTTTATTGCTAGTTTTGAGTCACAATGAAGTTGTAATGGCACTACCCTTAAAAATGTTGCAATGCATATATAAGATTTGTTAAGTTAACGGTTGAAGTTTAGCGTTAAATATTGGAAATTAGTGGTTATACTGGATCAAAAGCGGAATTGAGGGTTTAGGTCGTGAGTAGTCAGCAAGGTGATACGAACATAGTGGAAAAGAAAGCGGCGATCAAGCCGCCAGGATTGTACAAAGTCCTGCTCTTGAATGACGATTACACTCCAATGGAGTTCGTTGTTTTGGTATTAAAGAAATTTTTTTCTATGACGGGCGAGCAAGCGACACAAGTAATGATGAAAGTGCATCGTGAGGGCGTTGGAGTTTGTGGCGTGTTTGCAAAAGATGTAGCAACAACGAAAGTAGAGTTGGTAGCCGGGTTCTCGCGCCAACACCAACACCCACTGCAATGTACGATGGAGGAAGCATGATCGCCCAGGAACTTGAAGTTAGTCTCCATATGGCATTTATGGATGCTCGCCAAAAGAAACATGAATTTATTACAGTAGAGCATCTTCTTTTGGCTATGCTTGAGAATCCTTCTGCGCTGGAAGTCCTTAAAGCATGTGGAACGAATCTAGAAGAGCTTAAAAAGTTATTAGAAGACTTCATTGAAGAGCATACGCCACTCATTGCTGATGAGGACTCGGAAACACAACCCACACTTGGGTTCCAAAGAGTAATACAGCGGGCAATTCTTCACGTTCAATCCTCAGGTAAAAAAGAGGTGACTGGAGCGAACGTGCTAGTAGCGATATTTGGAGAAAAGGACTCACATGCGGTTTATTTCCTTCATGAAAAGGGAGTGACCAGACTCGATGTTGTAAATTTTATTGCGCACGGTATCGCGAAAATTGAGGACTCAGATGCAGAGGGGAAGAAAGACGGAGCAGAAACTGACGACTCAGCAGAGCAGAAAGGCGGTAAAGCTGACAACGCTTTAGCGAGCTATGCTACTAATTTGAATGAATTGGCAGTCGAGGGCAAGATTGATCCACTAATTGGAAGAGATTCAGAGCTAGAGCGGGTTGTTCAAATATTGTGTCGTCGCCGAAAGAATAACCCTCTGTTAGTTGGCGAAGCTGGAGTGGGTAAGACTGCGATTGCCGAGGGTTTGGCGCGTCGTATTGTAGAGGGTGAAATTCCTGAAATTCTCGAGCGAGCAGAAGTGTTTTCCTTAGACATGGGTGCTTTGCTGGCGGGGACTAAATACCGAGGAGATTTTGAGCAAAGGCTCAAGGCCGTTCTTAAGCAACTAGCGAAGCAGCCAAATGCTATTTTGTTTGTTGATGAAATACACACAATTATTGGCGCAGGCGCAGCTTCTGGAGGAACGCTTGATGCTTCAAATCTATTGAAGCCTGCGTTGTCATCAGGTCAACTACGGTGTATCGGCGCTACAACATACAACGAATATCGTGGAATTTTTGAGAAAGATCACGCCCTTTCGAGGCGCTTTCAAAAAATTGACGTCGGAGAGCCATCCGTTACAGAAACTGTGTCCATTTTAAGAGGACTCAAGTCTAGATTTGAAGAACATCATCAGGTTCGATACACGGTGACAGCTTTAACGGCTGCGGCAGAACTCTCTGCTCGATTCATTCATGACAGGCACTTACCCGACAAGGCAATAGATATCATAGATGAAGCTGGAGCCGCACAGCGTATCGCCGTTGGTAAAAAGAAAAAAAAGGTGATAGGAAAGCTCGAGATTGAAGGGATTATTTCTAAGATTGCAAGAGTGCCATCACAGAGCGTATCAAATGATGATCGTTCGAAATTAAAGACTTTGGATCGAGATCTGAACGCTGTAGTATTTGGTCAGGAGCGTGCGATTGATGCGCTGTCCTCATCTATTAAAATGTCGCGAAGCGGATTGGGTAATCCGCGGAAACCCGTTGGCGCATTTCTATTTAGCGGTCCTACGGGAGTCGGAAAAACTGAGGTAGCCCGTCAATTGGCTTATACGATGGGTATCGAGTTGGTACGTTTTGATATGTCCGAATATATGGAGCGTCACGCTGTGTCCCGATTGATCGGGGCTCCTCCGGGATACGTTGGGTTTGATCAAGGAGGGTTGTTAACTGAGGCGCTTGTGAAACAACCACATTGCGTCCTCCTTCTTGATGAAATAGAAAAAGCACATCCCGATATTTTCAATATTTTGTTACAAGTGATGGATCATGGCACCCTAACAGATAATAATGGGCGTCAAGCTGACTTCCGTAATGCCATCATCATTATGACTACGAATGCGGGTGCGGCCGAGATTTCCAAGAATACAATGGGCTTTACAGAGGCAGTATCTGCTGGTGATGAGCTCGCAGAGATAAAGCGGCAATTTACGCCTGAGTTTAGGAATCGACTAGATTCGATTGTTTCTTTTGCTCCCTTGTCTACAGAGGTTATTCTCAAAGTTGTGGATAAATTTTTGATGGAGTTAGAGCATCAATTACAAGAGAAAAAAGTCGACGCTACATTCAGCTCGAAGTTGCGAGATCATTTAGCTAAGAAAGGTTTTGATCCATTGATGGGTGCTCGACCAATGGCTAGATTGATTCAGGACACTATCCGTCGCGCGTTAGCGGATGAGTTACTCTTCGGTAAGTTGGCATCGGGCGGCGATGTGGAAATAGATCTCGATGAAAATGAAGAAGTACTGATTCAAATTTTGGATGAAGCATCTGATCGAGCCGTAACGGCTTAGCTTACGATTGTCGACCAGTGAGGTCGTTGAGGGGGTGCAGTCAGCCGGTAGAAATTGGTCTTAGCGGATCTGATATCCATTCGCTCCACGAGCCTGGGTAAAGTTTCGAGTTTTTAAGTCCTGCCAACTCCATGGCGAGAAGGTTATGACAAGCCGTTACTCCTGAACCACACTGATGGATCACCTCGTGACTGGGAGTGACGCCCATAATTTTCTTAAATGATGCTTTAAGTTCCTTTGCATCCCGAAATTTGCCCTCTTGATCGAGATTGTTTTTGAAGAACCGGTTTTTGGCCCCTGGTATGTGTCCCGCCACGGGGTCTATTGTTTCATTGCGTCCTTGAAATCGATCATTAGCTCTTGCATCTATTATCACCATCTCGCGGCGATTTAACTCCTTCAAAATAAACTTTGCGTCAACACAGATATCTCTGAGCTTTACTTCAAACCTTCCTTTTAACAAGCCGTGTGTGGTTTTTGAATCAAGCGCTCCACCAAAGGCCATCCAATTCTGTAATCCTCCATCAAGAACGGCAACCGCATCGTGATCGAGCCATTTAAGTAGCCACCATAATCGGGATGCGTACACGCCGCCAGCATCATCGTATGCAACGACTTGAGTCGAATTAGTCACTCCGCATTTGTTGAGCCAATCAGCAAGTAAACGTGGATCTGGCAGTGGATGACGGCCATTTGTACCATTGGGTTCTTTCGAGAGATCGTTATCCATACATGCAAATATTGCGTTCGGTATGTGACCTTTCCGATAGCTGGTGATGCCATATTCAGCATTCCCAAGCTCGTGGCGACAGTCAAAGATGACTGTGGTTGGCTCATTGATGATTGCCCGAAGTTCTGATGATTGGATTAATTTGTTATACATATTGAATGATTCGCAGTTTAGTGTGTCCTGTTCATTGTTCAAGAGATAGCCTAAAGCAACGTCTTTAGCCTTGATGCCCATCGCGTGAGATAATTGACGCGTACATTAAATTCAATTCCATATTATGACAAAATCTAGAGAAAAAATTACTTTCGAAACTGCGCTAGTCGAGCTCGAACAGATAGTAGAAAAGATGGAAGACGACCAGACGACACTTGAGAACTCACTTTCATTTTATAAGCGAGGGGTGGAGTTGCTTCAGTTTTGTCAAAAAGAACTCGAAGGGGCACAGCGTGAAGTGAGCATGCTCGAAGCGGGTATGCTTAAAAAATTTGAAGGTATTGATGAGTCTTAATTCTTTCGACCAGTGGAAAACAGAGGTTTTAACCCAAGTTCATCAGGGGTTAGACCAATGGTTACCGAAAGCAGATCAAGTTCCAGCAACCTTGCACCGCGCGATGCATTACGCGGTGAAGAGTCCAGGGAAACGTATCCGAAGTTTGATTGCCTGCGCTGCTGGAGATCTTTTTGGAGCTAGTATTGAGGGGACAGTCCATAGTGCCGTCGCCATAGAGCTCATGCATACTTATTCACTTGTTCATGACGATTTACCGTGTATGGATAACGATGAGCTTAGGCGAGGTAAGCCCACGGTCCATGTCGCTTTTGATGAGGCTACTGCGATGTTGGTTGGTGACGCTCTTCAGCCCTTAGCGTTCAGCGTGCTCGTTAATCAGCAAACCAACCTTGATCATGAATTACGATTAAAGCAAGTACACGTTCTATCAGAATCGGCCGGTTCACTGGGTATGGTTGGAGGACAAGCTATTGATTTGTCTCAAGTTGGCATGAGCATGAATCGGAGAGAACTAGAGTTGATGCACTCAAAAAAAACCGGTGCCTTGTTTTTCGCGAGTGCCGAGCTAGGAGCTCTCTGCGGCACAACATACTCGGAATCTTTCCAAGAGCCACTGCGAGCTTATGCTCGCCAGATAGGCTTTGGCTTCCAGGTGGTTGACGACATACTGGATGCATGCTCGCCGACAGAAGTTTTGGGGAAGTCTGCTGGCAAAGACCAAAGAGACAATAAGCCGACCTATGTAACGTTATTTGGATTGGATCGTGCTAAAGAGATGGCAAGTGAAATAGCTAAAAATACGAAAAGTACTCTGGGCCTCTTACCGAGAGAGGGTGGGTATTTAAGTGACATTGCTGAACTTGTCTTCGACCGTGTTTATTAGAAAGATAGTCGGTGAATATGTATAAATTACTCAATACTGTCAACACGCCTCAGGACCTAAGGCGAATGGATAAAAAAGATTTGACTCATTTGGCAACGGAGTTGAGGGAATTTATTATAGCGAGTGTGTCAAAAACTGGTGGCCACCTTGCTTCCAACCTTGGCACAGTAGAACTTACAATTGCGCTTCACTTTATTTTTGATACACCACTCGACAAACTAGTATGGGATGTCGGCCATCAAACATATGCACATAAGATTTTAACGGGTCGTCGAGACCAAATGGAGACTCTTAGGAAATATGGAGGTCTTGCTGGATTTCCGGCTCGAGAGGAAAGCAAATATGATTGTTTTGGAACAGCGCATTCCAGTACATCTATTAGTGCAGCTCTAGGCATGGCAGTAAGCGCTCAGCTTAAGAAAGAGGAGGGTAGAGTTGTCGCTATTATCGGTGATGGGGCGATGTCAGCTGGTATGGCTTTTGAAGCGTTGAACAATGCTGGGACGATGGATGCAAACATCCTAGTCGTTTTGAATGACAATGACATGTCTATTTCAGAAAATGTTGGTGCGTTAAATAATTATCTAGCTAGACTGTTATCGGGACGGTTTTATTCTGCTGCTCGGAAGGCTGGGGAGAAGGTATTCAAGAAAATCCCACCTGTTATTGAGCTGGCAAAACGTGCAGAAGAGCATGTTAAGGGAATGGTCATGCCAGGAACTCTTTTTGAGGAATTTGGTTTTAATTATATTGGTCCGATTGACGGCCACGATATTGACGCGTTATGTGCCACTTTAGGTAACTTGAAAAAACTTGAAGGGCCTCAATTTTTGCATGTCGTAACTCGAAAAGGTAAAGGATATCAGCCTGCTGAGGATGACGCTATTCTCTATCATGGTGTTGGACAGTTTGATCCTCCTGCAGGAATTAAAACACAATCGAGTCAGAATAAAACCTACACGCAAGTTTTTGGAGAATGGTTGTGTGATACAGCTCAAATAGACAAACGATTGATTGGTATTACGCCAGCGATGCGCGAAGGATCTGGCCTGGTTGAGTTTTCTCAACGATATCCTGAACGTTATTTTGATGTCGGTATAGCGGAGCAACATGCAGTAACTTTTGCAGCAGGCCTAGCGACGGAAGATTTTAAGCCTGTGCTGGCGATTTATTCCACCTTTTTGCAAAGGGCCTACGATCAGTTAATCCATGACGTCTGTATACAAAATCTTGATGTGACCTTTGCTTTAGATAGGAGCGGCTTAGTGGGAGCTGATGGCCCAACACATCACGGAGCGTTTGATTTGGCTTATCTTCGTTGTGTTCCCAACTTAGTTGTTATGGTGCCAAGCGATGCTCGTCAATGCAGAGAAATGTTAAGTTTAGCTTATCATCACCTTGGACCTTCGGTGGTAAGGTATCCGAGAGGTAATGCAATAGGTGCTGAATTTACTTCGACAGATTCATTGGTTTTAGGTCGGTCTAAAATCGTTAGAGAAGGTGATGCTGGGGTTGCGATTCTTGTGTTTGGCCCACTATTGCATACAGCTACTCTCGTAGCCGAAAAGTTGAATGCAACAGTTGTTGATATGAGGTTCGTGAAACCTTTGGATGTCGTTATGGTCGAATCGCTAGAGAAAAAAAACAGGATTCTTGTAACTATAGAAGATGGTGTGGCTATAGGTGGTGCTGGCTCAGCGGTTTGCGAAGCTTTGGGGAGTAAGACTTCAAGGGTTTTGAGGATCGGTCTGCCAGACAAATTCGTGACCCATGGCGACACTACTTTATTGTTCAAAGAATGTCGTTTAGACGAGCGAGGTATTCTTGAGCAAATTAACGAATTCATAGGAATAGAGTAACAGACCTATTTAGATAGAAATTGATTCAGGTATAATCAACATAACCTTATAAAGCAAGGCATTAGCGATGAATTCACCAGCAGATTTAGTAATTCCAGATGTACAAAGTTCAGTTGATAGTCGCCATTTGGCGATCGATAAAGTGGGTATTAAGGATATCCAACACCCTGTGAAGGTGGCTGATAAATCCCAAGGTATCCAACATACGATAGCGAATTTCAACATGTATGTGGAACTCCCTCATAATTTTAAAGGGACTCACATGTCCAGGTTTGTTGAGATACTAAACGAGCAAGAGCGTGAGATATCCGTGGAATCTTTTGAGGTTATACTTCGTACCATGCTCGATCGTTTGGAGTCTGATTCCGGTTACATAGAAATGACTTTTCCGTATTTCCTTGAAAAGGCCGCACCAGTTTCAAAAGTGAAGAGTTTGTCAGACTACGAGGTAACATTTAAAGGACAGGTTACTGATGGAAATTACAAACTCGAGATGCGAGTGGTAGTGCCAGTAACAAGTTTGTGTCCTTGCTCTAAGAAGATTTCAGATTACGGTGCGCACAACCAGAGGTCCCATGTAACTATTTCAGCGGTGACCAATTCGCACG
>QXZO01000167.1:26103-28812 GCA_009886305.1 Betaproteobacteria bacterium | reverse complement strand
ATTAATTGCTGTTGCGGAAGAACAGGCATCATGCGAGGTATTCGGGCTATTGAAACGACCGGATGAAAAGTATGTAACTGAAAAAGCCTACGATAATCCGAAATTTGTTGAAGATATGGTTCGAGACGTAGCTACTGCACTCAACCAGATTGATAGAGTGGATTCCTATACCGTAGAGTCTGAGAATTTCGAGTCTATTCATAACCATTCTGCTTATGCAATGATTGTGAAAGGCTAAATTGTTTATTCTCTAAAGTTTTTGTATTGGAGTGGTACCTCAGTAATTTCAGTTTTTAATAATGAAATTACTTCTTGAAGAGTATCTCTTTTGGATCCTGAGAACCTGACAACATCACCTTGGATTGAGCCTTGAGCCTTTAGCTTATGGTCTTTCACAATCTTAACAATTTTTTTCGCGAGTTCCTTGTTGATGCCGGATAGAACATTCACGGATTGCTTCACTTTGTCTCCGCTGATTTTTTCTAGCTTTTGTTTTGTAAGACTTCTAATGTCAATCTCTCGCTTTGTCATTTTGCCGATCATTAAGTCATAGACTTGATGCATCTTAAATTCATCGTCAGCAAAAATTGATAGCGTCTCATCGTTAGATATTTCGATGCGGGCGTCAGAACCTTTAAAATCAAAGCGGTTACTTATTTCTTTATTCGATTGATCAATCGCATTTTTTAATTCAACCTTATCGACTTCTATGATTACGTCAAATGACGGCATGAGTAATGATCTCCACTTAAAAATTTATCTTGCTGTGAATGTGAATGAATCAAGGGGCAAGCCAGTACCATCGTCAAATTCGGCTGCGGCTTCTATACTTTTTCTAGCAATTGTTTCGGCATTGATTTCATGAGATTCATACTTCGCCCACATAGCACCTAGTGCGTAATCGCTGCCGCTACCATATGCGTAGAAGCGCGAAAACTCTTGCACAGTGCGGTGTCCAGATACTCCAAATATTCCGTGTGGGTTTGCGATGAGCACGTCCATTCGCGAGGATTCGATTGCATCCTCTTTATCTTCTTCAGGCATAAGAAAATACTTCTCTTTAAGTTTTAAATGCAATTTATTCCAAGTCTGGAAAATATCATCGACCGAATGCAGTGATATTGATTGCGACTTATCCATAAAATATTCTTTCAAAATCATCTTGAATGTTGCGTTACCCGTGACTGCGATAAAGTTGTCTTCAATACGGATGATTTTTCCAGAGTTTCGTATGTATTTGGCACTTTCTTTGCCTGAACCCCATTTGGTTAGTGTGTCCGCTGCAATTGCAATTTGCCCGTCTTTTCTAACGACTGAAATCGTAGTCATTTCTTTTTATTTTTTTACTTTAGAAGCTTGTTTTGCGCTTATTCTTAAGCGGAGAGCGTTTAGTTTAATAAATCCTTCGGCATCCGCTTGGTTATATGCCCCTTTATCGTCCTCAAAACTAGCAATACGTCCGTCGAATAGCGAGTGACGATTAGACTCGCGCCCTAAAACTTGGACGTTTCCTTTGTAAAGCTTTAATTTCACTTGACCATTAACCGGGGTTTGAGACTGATCTATTAAATTTTGAATCAGGATTCTTTCCGGACTGAACCAATATCCGTTGTAGATTAATCGAGCATATCGTGGCATAAGATCGTCTTTTAGCGCCAATACTTCTCGATCGAGTGTGATGGATTCAATGGCGCGGTGTGCTTTAAGCATTATAGTGCCACCAGGTGTTTCGTAACAGCCCCGTGATTTCATACCGACATAACGGTTCTCGACTAGATCTAATCGACCAATGCCGTGTTTTCCACCAAAGTTGTTTAATTGATCCAATACCTTAGCTGGAGATAGCTTCTTACCATTGATCGCGACGATGTCTCCGTGCTTATAAGTTAACTGAATGACTTCACCTTTGCTTGGTGCCTTCTCTGGAGACACTGTCATTCGCCACATGTTGTCTTCTGGAGAGACGTTTGGATCCTCGAGAACTCCCCCTTCATACGAAACGTGTAGTAAGTTTGCATCCATTGAATATGGTGCGGCACCTTTTTTCTTTTTAAAGTCAACTGGAATGCCATTTTTTTCCGCATAGGCAATCAATTTTTCTCGGGACAGCAGATCCCAATCTCGCCAAGGTGCAATGACTTTTACGTCTGGCATGAGTGCATAGGCACCTAGTTCAAACCTGACTTGATCATTCCCTTTTCCTGTAGCTCCGTGGGAAATAGCGTCAGCTCCAGTTTTTCTAGCAATTTCTATAAGTCGTTTCGCTATTAAAGGTCGCGCAATTGAGGTACCAAGGAGGTATTCACCTTCGTATACTGTGTTCGCCCTGAACATCGGGAAAACGTAATCCCGGACAAATTCTTCCTTTAAATCCTCAATGAATATTTGTTTTACACCAGCTGCTTTGGCTTTTTTCCGTGCTGGTTCAACCTCCTCTTTTTGACCTAGGTCGGCCGTGAATGTAACCACTTCACACTCATAGGTTTCTTGTAGCCACTTTAAAATAACCGATGTGTCTAAACCTCCTGAGTAAGCTAAGACAACTTTCTTTACTTTTTTCATACGTGATTTTCGTTCTTTAGTAGTTTAAATTCTTCTGCCGTCTGGCTGAGTTAAGGGTTCTCCATTGCGCCACTCGCCCTCGAAAATCTCCCCATTGGAGGACCTGAAACGTCCCCAGCCATGTGCCCGGCCATTACTCCACTCCCC
>QXZO01000167.1:11268-26093 GCA_009886305.1 Betaproteobacteria bacterium | reverse complement strand
CACTCCCCATCATATGCACTGCCGTCTGGATTCAATTGAACTCCACGACCATTTTGTCGGCTGCGAATCCAATCCCCATCGTATTGAGTGCCATCGTGAGAGGTATATACACCATTACCTTCCGCCCATCCGCTAACGAGGTCTCCCACGTAATGCTCTTTTAGTTCACCATGTATAAACCATTTAAGCGTACCTTTTCCATCTGCGAATCCTTTAATACATTCGCCATCCCAGCTGATTGACTCGCCTGATTGCGGCATCGGATTATAGACTTTACATCCGTTTTTATCAGCAATGGTTACTGTCTCCTGATCATTAACGTGAATCGCCTTGATGTCGTGGTGATGAGCGATGGCGGGAGCTATACTCACTGTTAGCAGTACGAAGCAAACTAAAGACTTAAACATATCAAATTTTCTCCTTAATGAATGAGACTATCAACATCCTGCGTTTAAAAGGTATGTATGATCATGTCCCTAAAATCACAGAATATCCATAATGTGGCGCTAATTTTTTACAGCTCCAATAGTAACGTTTCCATTAATGCCTTTTGAACATGTAAACGATTTTCCGCCTCGTCCCATACGAGACTCTGATCGCCATCGATAACTTCTGAAGTCACTTCTTCCCCTCTGTGTGCAGGCAGACAATGCATAAAAATTGTATTTTTTGAGGCTTGTGACATTAAGGCCTTATTAACTTGCCATTTCTGAAAAGCCAGTTTCCTTGCCTTTATTTCTTCCTCAAAGCCCATGCTGGCCCACACGTCTGTCGTAACTATATCTGCATTACGAACGGCAACTTCAGGAGTTGAAAAAAATTTTACATTACCTGAATCGTTGATGTTTTTTGGTTCATACCCTGGCGGAGACGAAATGTTGAGGTTGAAGTCAAGAACGTTGGCGGCATCGATCCAACTGTTACACATGTTGTTAGAATCCCCAATCCAGGTTACTGTCGCACCTTGTATGGATCCATTTTTCTCAATAAAGGTGAAAATATCCGCGAGGACCTGACATGGATGATGTTGGTCGGTTAACCCGTTTATGACAGGAACAGTGCTGTTGTGTGCGAATGTTTCAATCATTTCTTGTTCAAATGTCCTAATCATGATTAAGTCACACATTCGAGAAATAACGCGTGCAGAATCAGCAACTGGTTCACCTCGACCGAGTTGTGAATCATTTGTATTTAGATAGACTGAGCTTCCCCCGAGTTGGCTCATACCAAGCTCAAATGACAGACGAGTTCTGGTGCTGCTTTTCTCGAACACCATGACTAGTGTTCTATCTTGCAGCGTTTGGCGTCGCTCAAAAGTCTTAAACTTTTTTTTGATTTTGCCTGTCAACTCGAATAGTGATTCAAGTTCTTCGCGGGCAAGATCGCTAAATCGTAAAAAATGCTTTATTTCTTTCATTTCGATTCTTGTAGAAACTGCTTAATTACGTCGGTTAAGCTGATGATGAGCAGCTTAATCTGCTCATCATCAAGTATCAATGGGGGTAGAAGCCTGATAACTTTATCAGCAGTAACGTTGAGTAATAATCCTGCTTCGAGGGCATAATCAACGATGCTTAAACATGACCTGTCCAGTTCGATACCGATCATCAGGCCTTTATTTCGTATATCTATAACTGAATTTTCGTTATTAAAGTTCGTCCTCAAGCCTTCTGTGATTGCATCGCCAATTAGCGTTGCTCTGTCGGTTAAGGAATCTGATTCGATGGCATCAATAGTCGCTAGGGCTGCACGACTCACTAGGGGATTTCCTCCAAACGTAGAGCCATGAGTTCCTGGAGATAAGATTGCTGCCGCTTTACCTCGGGCCAGGCAAGCGCCGATAGGCACTCCATTGCCGAGCCCTTTTGCCAATGTCATGACATCAGGAACGATATCGTTATGTTGGTGCGCAAACCAGGCTCCGGTCCGACCCATGCCCGTTTGCACTTCATCGACCATTAAGAGCCATTCTTGTTTGTCTGCGATTATTTTGAGGTTATTCAAGTACTGCTTGTCAGGAATTTGTATTCCACCTTCACCTTGCACAGGCTCTATAAAGATAGCAACGATATTTTTATTGTTCAAAGCGACTTGGTTTATCGCTTCAACATCGCCGTAAGGTACCCTCGCAAAGCCTGATAGAAGAGGTTCAAATCCAGCTTGTACCTTTCGATTTCCTGTTGCGGATAGTGTCGCCATTGTTCTACCATGGAATGATTGGTCGGCAACGATAATAACTGGCGTTTCTATACCTTTATTGTGTCCAAATAGTCTAGCGAGTTTTATTGCAGCTTCGTTTGCTTCGGCACCTGAGTTTGAAAAGAAAACAGTTTCCATCTTGGACAGTGCACAAAGCTTAATTGCTAAAGCCTCTTGCTCCGGGATTTGATATAAATTTGAGCAGTGAATGAGTGAGCTGGCTTGTTCTTGAATCGCTTTTGTGACTTTTGGGTGATTGTGACCTAGCCCAGTTACCGCGATTCCGCACAGCGCGTCGAGGTAGCGCTTGCCGGAGGTGTCAAAGATCCACGCACCATCCCCATGAGTAAATGCGATTGATTTCCTCCCATATGTCTTCATGACGTGGCGCATAATAACTCCCTGACCGGCTCCTTACGTTGTTCGACGAATTCCTAATACTTCAATACTATGAAAACAGCATACCCCTAAATGAAAAACCCGCAGGACCAGCTGCGGGTTCGTAAACACTTTCAGCGGCTGATGACTCAACTCATGTTTTTAATTGCCCGCGAAAGTTTGCTTTTCTGGCGTGCTGCCGTATTTTTGTGAATGATTTTTTTATCCGCAATCGAGTCTATCCTGCTTTGGGCGCTCGTGTACGTCGTCGTCGCAGCTTCTTTATCTCCTGCGTCTACCGCTTTGCGAACCTTCTTGATCATGGTGCGGAGTTCAGATCTTAAGGACGCGTTGTGCGTATTACGCTTGTCGGTTTGACGGGCTCGCTTTTTGGCTGATGCAATGTTTGGCATGGTATTCTATTAATCCCGCTTTGCGGTTACATGAAAAGCCGATGATTATAACCCTGGTGTTCAGCTAAGGCAATATGGCTGCAATTATTCTACGAACCCTTAGGGAAAGCTGATAAGGTAAAAATTAAAGTTTCACTATAGCCAATAATAAGTATTTTCAAGGTTAAATATATTTAAAATCATGGGTTTATTTAAGTCCCTGTCTGTCGTCAGTTTTTTTACACTGATGTCCCGTCTCCTTGGGTTAGTGAGGGAAATGGTTATTGCTGCGAAATTTGGCGCAGGTGCTTCAACAGATGCGCTTTTTGTCGCGTTTCGTATCCCGAACTTGTTACGACGATTATTCGCCGAAGGCGCCTTCGCGCAGGCGTTTGTTCCAATTTTAGCGGAGTACAGGCAGCGAGAGGGAGATGAGCGTGCCAAGCTACTGATCTCACATGTGGCCAGTTTACTTTCGTTACTTCTACTTGTTATCTCCATTTTAGGAGTTTTTTGTGCTCCCTATTTAGTGCATGTCATTGCAACTGGATTCAATGAGTCATCCGGTCAAGCGGAGCTCACCGCCAATTTAATCCGGCTCACTTTTCCTTATGTGTTGTTTATCTCCTTGACGAGTCTTTTTGCGTCGGTACTCAATACCTGGGGTCGTTTTGCTGTGCCGGCTTTTACACCGGCATTATTAAATATTAGTTTTATTTTATCGGCGCTATATTTAACGCCATATTTTGATCCACCGATTATGGCTTTAGGTTTGGCAATATTGCTGGGAGGCATTGCGCAGCTTGCCTTTCAAGTTCCCTTTCTATGGCGGCTCAAGCTTTGGCCAAAGCTGAAGTGGAAGCCCAATGATCCTGGCGTGATTCAAATTTTAAAAAAAATGGCTCCAGCCGTTATTGGTGTGTCTGCCGCTCAAATCTCATTGGTCATTAATACGAACATCGCCTCAAGGATGCAAACAGGTAGTGTAAGTTGGTTGACCTTTGCTGATAGATTGATGGAGTTGCCTGTAGGACTTTTGGGGGTGGCAATGGGCACGGTTATTCTCCCAGCTCTTTCAGTTTCCGTTGCCGATAAGAAAAATGATGAATATCAAGCAACTTTGGAGTGGGGCTTGATACTTATGTTGGTCATTTCGATTCCTAGTGTCTGCGGATTAATTGCTTTGTCAAAGCCCATTCTAATTACACTATTCATGCGTGACCAGTTTTCACTTGTAGATGTTTCTATGACTCAAGTTGCATTTTGGGGTTATGGTGTCGGCCTAGTTCCTATTGTAATGATCAAACTTTTTGCTCCGGTTTTTTATGCCAATAAGGATACGCGAACACCTGTAAGAATTGCCATAAAAGCAATCGTCGTTACTCAGATTCTCAATGTTTTTTTCTGGATGTTGTTACCAGATCATGTAAAACACGCTGGTCTAGCCTTGGCTATTTCTGGAGGAGCTTGGTTAAATGCAACTTTGCTCGTTGTGGGACTTCGTCGTAAGGGATTGTTTGTACTAACGAACAAGTGGATTGTTGTGTGTCGGGATTGCGTGATAGCTGCGGCGGTAATGACGTTAGTTGTTTTTTTTGTTTCTATTAACGTTGACTGGTTAGCCTCTGATTCATGGGGGCGTGCAGGTCTACTGTGTGGCGTAATCATGTTAGGGTTTACGGTTTATGCAATAGCGCTTAGGCTCCTAGGAAGGCGATTGAAAGATATTCTTGCGCTGAGGGCGGCATAAATTAATCTTCCTGCCTATTAACGATTGAATCTACCGCCTCTTTATTCAAGTGCGGTGCGAACATCGAGATAAAATCATAAACAAATCCGCGCATGTAGGAATTTTTGCGGATCCCAATCCCTGTTGTACTCGGTTCAAACAAATGACTGGCATCCATAGCTCTGATCTTCGTATCCCGTGCGGGATCATAAGCCATCATAGAAACAATACCAATACCAAAGCCAAGTTCTACATAGGTTTTGATTACGTCTGCATCTATTGCAGTTAAGACGATATCGGGTTTTAATCCCTTGGTTTCAAATGCTTGTTTGATGATGGGACGACCGGTGAAAGTAAAGTCATAGGTGATGATTGGGTATTCACATATTTCTTGTAAGGATAGATTTTTACTCTTCAAGAGCGGATGTCTTGGAGGTGTTAAGACGCAACGATTCCATTGGTAGCAAGGTAACATGGCCAGCTCGTTGGTCAAGGACGTGGCTTCAGTTGCTATTGCAATATCTGCTTCCCCTGAGCAGGCCATTTCAACAATATGTGCAGGGCTTCCCTGATAAACCGATAAACGGACTCCTGGATATTTCTCTCTAAATTGTTTGATAACAGGAGGGAGTGCATAACGTGCCTGTGTGTGTGTTGTCGCGATTGTTAAGTCTCCCGACGTTTCTTTTGAATATTCGCTTCCGATCGTCTTGAGATTATTTAAGTCATTGAGTGCGGCTTGGGATTTTTTTATTATTTCTTGTCCCGGCTCCGTTATTCCGACAAAGCGTTTGCCCTTCCTAATGAAAATATCGACACCAAGTTCCGCTTCTAGTGCTTTTATTTGTTTGCTGATCCCGGGTTGCGATGTGAATAGCTCGTTAGCGGCCTTGGTTAAGTTAAGATTTTGTTTCGCAACTTCGCATATAAATTTAAGTTGTTGTAGTTTCATGGCTTGATTGATTCAGTTCGTAAGCATCCTACATTTTTCATTTGTGAGCATACAATTTATCGCTTTCGATTCTATCTACTTTTTATGGCCGAGGATACTGTTGGTCTTTACGGTGCGACCATAGATTTCTCTAAAAGGAGTTAGAATTACGTCTTGTTAATCTTAAAGACTAAATTGTAAAATGCGTTTGTTAGAGCTAAAAAATTCGGGAACCAAAAGTGCGCGGGCTCTAACTATTGGAAACTTTGACGGCGTTCATGTCGGACATCGAGCCATATTGGATCGCTTGGTATCTGTTGCATCCGAAAAAAATCTCATACCCTCCGTATTAACTTTTCAGCCGCACCCAGCAGAATTTTTTGCTCGAGAGAAAGCTCCTGTGAGGTTATATGGCAATCGAGAGAAGTTGTGCTCGTTTGCGGATGCCGGAGTAGAGCAAGTCATCTTACTTCCTTTCAATACGAGGTATTCAAAGATGCTGCCCGAGCATTTTATTCGAGATGTACTGGTATCAAGATTGGCAGTGAGGTGGTTATTGGTTGGGGATGACTTCAGGTTTGGTATGGATAGGCGCGGCGACTACAATATGCTACGTGATGAGGGTTCTGAATGTGGTTTTGAGGTTGAAGCAAATCGAAGCGTCAAGGTGAAGCAGATGCGTGTATCGAGCACCGCTGTTCGAGATGCATTATCGAAGGGAGACCTTGCATTTGCGAAACAATTACTGGGCAAGCGTTACAATATCTGTGGGAGAGTAATTCATGGTGACCAAATTGGAAGAAATCTTGGGTATCCGACCGCAAATATTCATTTCAGGAGGGATTTATTCCCACTAAACGGAATTTTCATCGGATATATCGATGGACCTAATTTTAAGCAGAAGCCAGCTTTGGTAAGTGTGGGTAAGAGACCTACAGTAGCGAACAACGGAATGATTTGCGTTGAAGTGAACATTCTAGATTTTTCTGGCGACCTATATGGGCAAAGGCTTAACGTTCAGTTTGTTCGTAAGATTCGAGACCAAGAGACGTTTGCTAGCAAGGATGAATTGACAGTAGCAATGAAGGAAGATGAAAGAATTTCCCGAGAATTTTTTAAATTGAATGATGCTTGAAAATGGGTGACATTAGAAGTTTCTGGTGCTCTTGACGCTTCATTCTCAGAGGTGGTTATAGAATTAAATGGATTATAAAAAAACATTAAATCTTCCTGATACAACATTCCCAATGCGTGCAAATTTAGCTAAGCGCGAACCGCTTTGGGTTGAGCAGTGGCAAAGCGGAGGTTTATACCAAAAAATTCGTGAGAAAGTGGAAGGTAGACCTACGTTTGTTTTGCATGATGGGCCACCATATGCAAATGGGGACATTCACATCGGCCACGCCGTAAACAAGGTTTTGAAAGACATCATTGTCAAGTCAAAAACTTTGGCGGGTTTCGATGCGCCCTATGTACCTGGGTGGGATTGTCATGGGCTACCTATTGAGCACCAAATTGAAAAAAAACATGGTAAGGGACTAGAAGCTGCACAATTTCGTGCGCTTTGTCGGTCGTTTGCTGAGGAGCAGATTGACAGACAAAAGAAAGACTTTATTCGACTAGGTGTATTAGGTGATTGGGACAACCCTTATAAAACGATGGCATTTCAGACCGAAGCAGACACCATTCGGTCATTAGCCAGAATTCAGGAAAATGGTTTTTTACAAGAAGGTGCAAAACCAGTGCATTGGTGTCTCGATTGTGGCTCTGCGCTAGCTGATGCAGAGGTGGAGTACGAAGATAAAAAGTCACCTGCTATAGATGTGGGCTTCTCTGTCGTTGATACCAAAGCTCTTGCGTCTGCTTTGGGTTTCACTCACTTATATGAACCAGTTTTTGCTGTAATTTGGACGACCACTCCGTGGACGCTTCCAGCAAATAGAGCAGTAGCAGTTGGATCAGACATTGAGTATGCACTTGTGCGCATTGCCGACGGACTATTAATACTTGCCAGCGAATTGGTTGATCCGTGTCTCCAACGCTACGGTATTCAAGAGTTTGAGGTTTTATTGAAATTTAATGGAGAGAAAATAGAAGGCCTATTACTGCAACACCCATTTTATGATCGACAATCATTGGTAATTTCAGGTGAACACGTGACGCTGGACGCGGGAACTGGGTTGGTTCACACGGCTCCCGCGCACGGAGTAGACGATTTTATCGTTGGTCAACGTTATGGTCTTGAAGTCGATAACCCTGTTAACGACGAGGGCCAGTTCCACAACTCAGTACCAATTGTTGGTGGAATGTTGGTGTGGGAGGCAAATAAAAAAATTATTGAAGTTCTGAGAGAAAATCATAAATTGCTGCACGTTGTTACCTATGAACATAGCTATCCTGTGTGTTGGCGACATAAAACACCAATTATTTTCCGAGCGACAAAACAATGGTTTGTCGGTTTAGACAGCGGTCAAGATTCCATCAGGGACCGCGCGGCGAAAGCTATCGCTGAGACCTCTTTTTATCCGAGCTGGGGACGTGCCCGCTTGGAGGGTATGATAAAAAATCGACCGGATTGGTGCGTGTCGCGGCAAAGAAGTTGGGGAACCCCAATGTCATTAATCGTTCATGCTGAGACTGGACAGTTACACCCTGATACGTCGAATTTATTAGAGGAGGTCGCAAAGCGCGTCGAGGACAGAGGCATAGATGCTTGGTTCGAACTTGACCTAGAGGAACTATTGGGTCAAGACGCAGGGGAATGGAAAAAAGTACGGGATACATTAGATGTTTGGTTTGACTCAGGAACAACCCACAACAGTGTCCTGTCAAGGCGCAGTGACCTTACGAAGCCTGCAGATCTATATTTAGAAGGGTCGGATCAACACAGAGGCTGGTTTCAGTCGAGTTTGTTAACTGGGTGTGCGATCGATGGAAAGGCGCCTTATAAGGGCTTACTAACACATGGCTTCGTTGTGGATGGTAACGGACGAAAAATGTCGAAGTCGATGGGCAATGTTATTGCACCACAAAAGATTTCAGATACCCTAGGCGCCGATGTCTTGCGGCTTTGGGTTGCAGCGACTGATTATTCTGGCGAGTTAAATATTTCTGATGAAATATTGAAGCGGGTTGTTGAGAGCTACCGACGTATCCGTAATACATTACGATTTTTACTCGCGAATCTTAGTGATTTTGACGTTCAAGTGGACGAGCTTGAAGCGCATCAGTGGCTTGAGGTTGATCGTTACGCACTACAAATGACTTACCGACTACAGAAAAACATTGAAATAGACTACGAGCATTTTGAGTTTCACCATGTTGTTCAAAAGTTTCAAACGTTTTGCTCTGAAGATTTAGGAGGCTTTTATTTAGATATTCTCAAAGATCGCCTTTACACCAGTGCTGAAAATTCGATTGAAAGGAAATCTGCGCAAAATGCAATGTGGCATATTACAAATTCGTTACTGCGGTTAATGGCACCAGTATTATCTTTTACGGCCGATGAGGCTTGGTCCATATTTGTGGGGGACGATGACGATTCAGTCCTGTTGCATACTTGGTATGAGTTCCCAAAAATAGATGAGGACTTACTGGTGAAATGGGACGGGCTGAGACGCATGCGAGCAGTTGTTCAAAAGAAATTGGAGGAAAAACGCAGCGCAGGCGATATAGGTTCTTCGTTACAAGCTGAGTTAATAGTAACCTCCTCAGGTAATGACTTCGATGCATTGAAGTCTCTTGATAGCGATTTACGTTATCTCTTTTTAACATCTTCCGTAGATTTGCGTAAGGGCGATGTAGAAGGTTTCACGGCAGAAGTTAACAAGAGCGCACATCAAAAATGCGAGCGGTGTTGGCATTACAGACCGGATGTTGGCGCTGTATCTGAGCATGAAACGATATGTGGTCGTTGCGTCAGTAATTTATCTGGTGGCGGCGAGCAAAGACGGCATGTTTAGTCCATCGCGTTCATTAGGTGCTCGAACTTTTATAAGGTGGTTGGCGCTAACATTAATTATCGTGTGTCTTGATCAATACACAAAGCGGATCATTATTGAAACGATGGGGCCATTTGACGTGAAGGACGTCTTCCCGTTTTTAGCGATTGTGTTTACGATGAATCCAGGAGCGGCCTTTAGTTTTCTGGCTGAAGCGTCGGGTTGGCAACGATGGTTTTTTTCAATCGTCGCAATCGTTGCTGTCGTGCTTTTGTTAATAATGCTTTATCGAAATACAAAAGACAGACTTTTGTCCTTTGGGTTTGTTTTGATACTCGCAGGTGCTATTGGCAACCTAATCGATCGCATTATGCTTGGAGCAGTTGTGGATTTTATTTTGATTTATTGGCGTGATTTTCGCTGGCCAGCATTCAATGTTGCAGATTCTTGTATCACCATTGGAGCCGGTATCCTTTTATTCGATGGCCTTTTTAGAAAACGGGTTGAACGCGCATAGCAATTTTACATATGAGTATTACTAATTCTTCTGCAACCGAACTACACCTAGCGAATCCTCGCGGTTTTTGTGCTGGAGTGGATCGAGCGATTGAGATTGTCGAGCGAGCTATCGATAAATACGGGGCTCCAATTTATGTCAAACATGAAGTGGTTCACAATAAGTATGTTGTCGACGACCTGAAAGCAAAAGGCGCTATTTTCATTGAAGACCTAAATGACGTTCCAGAGGGAAACACTTTGATATACAGTGCGCATGGTGTTTCATTGCAAGTCAGATTGGATGCGAAGAAGCGCAAATTGCGGGTCTTTGATGCGACATGTCCTCTGGTTTCTAAGGTGCATGCTGAAGTAATCCGTCATCGTAAGAAAGGTCTGGAAGTCATTATGATCGGCCACAAAGGACACCCAGAAGTCGAGGGGACGATGGGTCAGGCGTCTAGTGGTATTTTGTTGGTGGAGAGTATCGACGATGTACAAAAGCTGATTGTTTTGGATCCTGGAAAGCTTGCGTATGTGACACAGACAACCCTCAGTGTTGACGATGCAGCAAAAATTGTAGATGCACTGACCGTAAAGTATCCAAAGATTAAGGTGCCAGCGAAAGAGGATATTTGTTACGCGACGCAAAATCGTCAAGACGCAGTTAAATCGTTAACAGAACACTGCGACTTGATTATAGTCGTTGGCTCGTCCAATAGTTCTAACTCAAATCGGCTTCGTGAGGTGGCAGAAACCAAAGGTGTTCGGGCATTTTTAATTGATAATGAAACAGATCTTAAGGCTGATTGGTTAACGGGAGTTACAAAAGTTGGTGTCACTGCTGGCGCTTCCGCTCCAGAGGTGCTCGTTTCGGCAGTTGTAGATCGATTGAAGGGTTTGGGCGTTGGTGTCGTAAAAGAATTTTCAGGTATTCAGGAAAAAGTGGTGTTTCATGTTCCAGGTTCTTTGAAGAGAAAGACCTAAAAATTTCTGGTATCTTGAAAGTCAAATTTATAAATTTTAAGTAAATACGTCATGATGGAACCACTGGTAGCTAAATCGGGTTTGGTTAATCATTTAAGGGCATGCGGTATCACTCCAACCAAGCAGCGATTAATGATTGCAGAGATCCTTTTTAATAAGCGTCAGCACGTGAGCGCAGAACAAATATTGGAGAAAGTCGTTCGACGGGATACTGCGGTTTCCAGAGCAACGGTATACAACACACTCAAATTATTTGTCGATAAAAAACTTATAACGGCGTTGATTATTGACAAATATAAAGTTTTTTATGACACGAACACATCGAGTCATCATCATCTGTACAACGTCGATACTGGGGAGTTAATGGACGTTTCGCCTGGACATGTCGTCGTCTCAGAGTTGCCATCCTTGCCGTCGGGTATGCAGTTGGAGGGGACAGATGTTGTTATCCGAGTAAGACAGACACCGCTAAGCTGATTGTCTCAATCATAATCACTTGTAGTCTATTAACGGTAGCCTCTTAAATTTTATCTAAAGAATAAAAGGATTTTTTATTTTGGAAGGAGTCACATTGAATTACGAAAATATATTAGTTGAAAAACGTGGCAACGTAGCGCTTATTACTCTAAATCGTCCTAAGGCACTGAATGCTTTATCGCCTGACCTTATGCGTGAGGTTTCATTCGCAGTTGATGAATTGGAGGGTGACGCGACAGTGGGTTGTATAGTTGTTACTGGAAGCGAAAAGGCGTTCGCTGCGGGTGCGGATATTAAAGAAATGAAAACAAAAAGCTACATGGACGTGTACATGTCTGATTTCATTACCGCAGAGTGGGAGCGAATTGCTCGATGTCGAAAACCTGTAATTGCTGCTGTTGCTGGGTATGCGCTTGGAGGCGGATGCGAACTAGCCATGATGTGCGACTTTATTCTCGCCGCAGAAAATGCAAAATTCGGCCAACCTGAAATTAATCTCGGAATTATTCCTGGAGCTGGTGGCACTCAAAGACTCCCCCGCTCTGTAGGCAAATCAAAAGCTATGGAAATGGCGTTGCTGGGTCAAGCTAGAATGATGGATGCAGCCGAAGCTGAGCGGTGTGGCTTGGTCAGTCGCATTGTGCCTTTAAGTGATCTTGTTGATGAGGCTGTTAGTACAGCTCAAAAAATTGCCGAATTGAGTCAGCCGATTGTGATGATGGCGAAGGAAAGCGTCAATCGAGCCTATGAAACGACGTTGAGCGAGGGCGTTCGTTTCGAGAGGCGATTGTTCCATTCGGCATTTGCTACCGAAGATCAAAAAGAGGGCATGGCTGCCTTCGCAGAGAAGCGCAAGCCAAAATTCAAGCATAAGTAAAGAACGTTACAGCAAAGGTTAGTGGGTTTTATATGTTTGTCGAAACAGTTAATGTTCTCTTCATGCTGTTGTAGCTCAGTTGGTAGAGCAACTGATTCGTAATCAGTAGGTCGGCAGTTCGATTCTGCCCAACAGCACCATTAGTCCTAAGATAATCAAGCGCTCATCGAGGTACAGAAGAAGAGCTCTTGGTTCTAGATTGCTGAATATTTATTATCGGTAACAGAAAAAATGGGGGTTTAGTTATGGCGCAGGGTTTAACAACGGAGAGATGCGAGGCTTTGTTTAAGACTGCTGATCGCTTCCAGAGGGTTTGTGGTACCCCTTTAGGAGATCTAATCTGGGTATACGCTGAGAGCGAAGCGTCTAAAGGAAGTGATTACGGATGCTATTTGATTGGCAGAATGACGGGTATGCACAATAATTTGTTTGAGGGCGAAAATCGCTTACTAGAGGACCATTGGGAATTTGCTGAGCATCTATTCTTGCCTTTTGTACAGTGGCCAATTTCTGAAAGAGTTGTTTTTTTAGAGAGGTGGGTACACGGGCTTAAAGCTGATTTTCCGGACCAGGTGAAGCAGGAGTATCTAGAGGCAATTGAGAGGCTTAGGCTAGAAATTAACTAGCTTAGTGTAATTCAAATTGCTAAATCATGAAACTTATTGCCGATATTTAAGTCGCTCAATGAAAGGTACACTCAATGATAATGTTGATTATGTATTGGTGAGTACCTGAAAAAAGGGGAACCAAATGAGATTATTGAATTTCGTATTATGTTTTATCTTACTATTTCCGGCTTTATCCAAAGCGGAGACTGATGGGGGTGAATTGCTCGAAATGATGCAACATCCTAAGGGGCGCGATGCAACTCAGCCCTTTATTGATGACGTTTGGTTGAAATGGAACAATGGTTTGTTCTGTATTCCCGAAGAAAATATTCAGGACGCGACGTTTGCGGCTGTATTGCAGTACCTCGAGACCCATCCGGAGGTGTTATTTCGTCCGAGGCGTTACGTGATCGTTCAGGCGCTCAGAACGGGTTTTCCTTGTACTAAGGACTGACTCTCTTATAAGTCTTAGCGATAAACGAGCACGGCTATTGAGCTGTGAGTTAAAACTTTCGTAGTCTCACTGCCCAGTAAAAGATTGGCGAGACCGCGCCTTCCGTGTGAGGCCATGAAAATCAGGTCGCAGTCCTGTGCTGTCGCGGTTTCGATTATCCCTTTCCATACATAATCAGTTTTTTTACAAACTGCCTTTGCTTTGATTTCGGCACTTTGAGCGTGATCAATTATTTTCGTGACAAATAGGTTTGCGCGCCGATCCGCTTCTTTTTCAAATCTATCGATAATGGAGTCACTTGGACCCGACTCAGGAAATAACATATAGGATGTTGTGGGAATCGCGTGAAACGCGACCACCTGAGAATTATTTGTTTTGGCGAATCGTATGCCTTCCTTAGCCGCCTCCCAACACAAATCGGATCCATCTGTCGGAATTAGTATTTTCGAATACATATTACTTCCTTACAATAACTGAGTAATATAAACATATCCCAGTTTTGTACATTTAATCAATTGCCTAATTTGAATCGAGATTCATATGAAGATTACCGACATCAGAGTTCATATTCTGCAAAGTAAGCTAGAACAACCTTTTGCTTTTTCGCAAGGATGGGTACGAGTAAGGTCGGCCACTATTGTAGAGGTGCATACCGATACTGACTTAATAGGCTGGGGTGAGGCCTTCGCACAGGGACTAGAGTCCCCACAAATAGCCGCCTCAGCTATTGAATATGCCCTGAAACCGCTGATATTAGGTCAAGACCCTAAGAATGTAGAGGTGTTATGGCACAGCATGTATAACCACACGCGTGATTTCGGACGTAAAGGTTCAGTTATGGCCGCAATTAGTGGAGTAGATATCGCTTTGTGGGATCTTTTAGGTAAAGCCTATGAAGCACCGGTGAGTCAATTGATCGGCGGGCGATTTAGGGGTTTGGTGCAACCTTATGCAACAGGTTTTTATCGATTAAGCGGTAAAAACGAAGGGGATCGATTAGCAGAAGAGGCCGTCGCTCATCATGACGCAGGCTTCAAAGCAATGAAGATAAAACTTGGTTTTGGCGTTAACGACGACATTAAAGTAATGCGCCAAATCGGACGAGCGATTGAGGGGCTAGAGGTTGAGTTGATGGTCGATACGAATCACGCTTATGGACGGACAGAGGCATTACGCTTAGGCCGTATTCTTGATGAATACGATTTACGTTGGTTTGAGGAGCCAGTACCTGCAGAGGATATCGGTGGTTATATTGAATTACGTCAAAAAATAAAAACGCCGATCGCCGGCGGTGAGAATGAGCATTCAATTTATGGTTTTCGTGAATTATTGAATCGTCATGCAGTCGACATTGTTC